>JAFVRL010000004.1 GCA_017504325.1 Lentisphaeria bacterium
CCTCCATAACTTCAATAAAGGTGACAAAAAAGTCATCTCTTCCGTCATTGAGCTGCTGGATGAACGCATGAGCATCGGTACCGCCTTTATTGCCAAATACATTCAGTCCCTGATGAACAGTATTTCCATCAAGGTCTTTTTCCTTGCCCAGACTTTCCATCACAAGCTGCTGGAGATAACGGGAAAAAAGGATGAGACGGTCGGAATAAGGAACGATGACCATATTTCTTTCCCCTTTGCCTTCGCCTGCAATATACCACAATGCGGCGAGCATATAGGCAGGATTCTCCCGGAAAGCAGCCCGTCTTGTGAGAGCATCCATGTGACATGCACCGCGGATGAGAGAAGCAAAATCAATACCGGCAAGAGCGGCAGGCAGATGTCCCACAATACTTGTTTCGCTGGTACGGCCGCCGATGGATTCCGCCATTTCAAAGACTTTCAGATAATTGCCGCCTCTGGCAGTCTTATCCAGTTCACTGTCCTTCATCGTGATGGCGCAGGCGTGTTTTGCAAAGTCGATCCCGGCATCAGCAAAGATCTGCATGGCAACAAGCATATTGTTTTTGGTTTCCTGGGTTCCGCCGGATTTGGAAACATTTACCACAAGTAATGTTTCCAGATCACATACTTCCAAAGCATCACAAAGTCCGGAAGGATCGGTATTGTCCAGAAAATAGATTTTGAGATTGCCATTGCGTTTGGCAGAAGATTTTTCGTTCCAGTAAGGACCGTTGATCGCCATTTGAAGCAGTTGGGGGCCGAGAGCAGAGCCTCCGATACCGTTGATCAGGGCGGATTCAAATTTTTTCCCGGTACTTCCGGTGATCTTTCCTTCCCGGATGGCGGCAGCAAACTCTTCCACTTCTGCAAAGGCAGCACTTCCGGTATAGACGGAACGGTCGGTAAAATGGGTCACTTTCCGGTTTTCATCAGGATTTTTGATCTCCCCGAGTTCAATTTTTTCCATTTCGCTGTGAACTGCGGGAAAACGCTGTGCAACAGCATCAAAGGCACTTTCCTCAAAATCCATTCCGGCAAAATTCATACTGAACGCACTTGCGCCGTCCGTAAAACTGAATCCGGCGCACCGTTTCTGAAAATCATTTTTTTCCATTTTTTCTTTCCTTATATTTCTGTAAAGATCATTTTTCTGAAACCGCTTCATTAATATACAACGGAAAGAAGCTATATTCAACTCTTTCTTTTTCTCCGGCAGGCAGAAACTCCGGAAACCGGATAAAATTTTCCTGCCTGCCGCACGAAAAATCACTTTTCCATTTCTCCGGCGTCCTCTGCTCCCCCCCGGGTTCTATCCTTCCCGGATGGGGTAAGAGCATCATCAAAGATAGACCTGATGGCATCTCTGGAAGTCTCCAGCGGAGCAGTTGTAAGAAGCAGGGAAAGAGAGGGATTCTGATAACTTGTTTCCACAAGTTCATCTATGTTTTCCTTGAGAAAAAGTGCATCCAAAGGATCAAGTTTCACTCCGCATCCGGAGATCCAGACCTCCAGACCGGCGGCGGCATCCTCTGCTTCCTCTGCATTTCCGGCAAGATCCGGTACTACCGGAGCAAATACAGCAGCAAGGACTTTTCCGTATTCCGGATAAACCTTTTTCACCACAGAAGGCATAAGGACGGATACACCGAGTCCATGCGGCAGTTCCGGTCTCAATGTATGGAGAGGGTGCAGCAGAGCGTGGGAAAAATGTCCTCCGCCGTTATCTGTTGCAAGTCCGCCGAGAAGAGAGGCAAACTGCAGAAAATATCTTCCTTCCAGATCTCCGGGATCTTTTTCCACTCTGGCAAGATAACGGGAGACAAGTTTGATGATCTCATGGGAAAGCAGAATACTGAGAGGATTGGCATTTTTACTTGTTGCACTTTCCAATGCATGATTGACTGCATCCATCGCCGCGTACCGGGTCGCCAGCCGGGGCATACTTACGGCAAGGGCGGGATCACAGATGACTTTCCAGGGATAAAGCAGATGGGATTGGATCACATGCGTCTCTTTTTTCTCCGGATCGGAAAGCAGAGCAAAAGCATTGTTCTCACTGCCGGAACCATGACTCAGATTAATGACCAAAAGCGGAAGAGTCTTTTCCGGCACGAAAGTACCTTCCAGCAGTTCTCTCATGTGTCTTTCTCCTTCCTGTGCCAAAAGAAGAGCGACACATTTTCCCACATCAGTCACATTTCCGCCGCCTGCGGCGAGAACCGCTTGAGCGCCGGTCTTTCTGCCCTCTTTCACAGCTTCCCCGATAAGAGAAATTTCCCCGCCATGTCCGGAACATTCAAAGTGACTCCATTGCATGGCATTTTCCTTCAGTGTACGGATCACCTCCTTATCCGCCCCGGAACGGCGGAAAGAATTTTTCCCGGTAAGGAGCAGAAGAGTATTCACACCGTGTTCTTTCAGATTTTTCAGCAATCCGTCAAGGCGTCCTATCGCCCCCACCCCGAAACAGATCTCCGTCCTTGTTTTGATCTCCCGTACTGAATAGATGTCAACTGCTTTTGTCCACATGTTTCCCCCTTTGTAAATGAAGTGCATCCTGTATAGCAAACGGCATGGATCCGCCGTTCCGTTCATTTATGCATAAATTTCTTTGCATGTTTTTATTACAGCACTTTCCCCGCCTGTTTTTTCTCTGTTTCCCTGACAGAAAAAAACAGCATTTTTAAAAGAAAAAACCAAACGGCAAAAGTTCCCTTTCAATCCAAAAAAGATTTTCTGAAGATCCGGAAATTTTCTTTATACACAAAACAACGCTGCCGGGTCCCTTTTTCTGTATCTTCCTCTGATGGATTTCCGTATATTTGAGACCGGAGACTCTTTTGATTCCACAGATATCCCATAATTTTGTAAAAATGGCATATTTTTACAAAATTATGTGCGTAAAGAAATCTGCTTTTAAAAAAGTGATTTTGTCAGATTTTTTCAAAAATACTTCTTTATCCTGTTTTGTGCAACCTTCAGGAGAGAGCCCCA
>JAFVRL010000063.1 GCA_017504325.1 Lentisphaeria bacterium
GAAAACAAACTCCTTTTCCATGAGGATTTTTCCAGTAGAAACAATAACATTCCCGGCTTGTGGTTTGTGGAATCCAACTCGGATCTTCCAGAGGTTCCTGCCATCCGCTACGGGGAAAGCTGTATTGAATTTCTTTCTGCCGGCAATAAATATCTGCCGAAGATCGCTTCTGTAAAAGATTTTTTCCTGGATGCCTCTTTCAAACTCAAATACCCTTCTGCGGAAAGATTCGGTCTTCTTTTCTCCTTCCGCTACGATCATGTTACTGCAAAAGGGCAGTATATAGGCATCCACAATTTTCCCGATAAACCGGGAGAAGTTGTCATTGAATACGGTACAACAAGAGCCAATAGCTATTTCCCCGAAGAAACAAAAATCCTTTCCGTTCCTGTGGAAAAGTATGATGATATTTTTTCCCTGAAACTGGAAGGAATGGGCAATAAACTTTCCGGCTCCTTTGCAGGGAAAAAATTTTCCTTTACCGTAAAGGAAGGAACAGGAAAGATCGCTTTTGCCCGTACCCACTTTTTCGGGATCCTGCGTCTTACCGACTTTTCCCTTGAAGGCATTGCGGCGGAAAAAAGAAAGAATATTCTCAAGAAAACCATCCCCCTTCCCGCCACACAAACCCATTATCCCATCTTCTGCGATGTGACTCTTTATGATGAGGGCGACTGCATGGAAGCAGATCTCTCTTTCCACGGCGGCATCCCCGATTATCCTGTGGGAGAAGGCAATTACCATACCATACGGGCAAATATCCTTAAAGAACCCTTTTTCAAAGTCATCACAAAGGAAAATACACAAAATAACATTCTCCACAATAAGGACATCATTCTTGTTCCCGATAACCTTGTCCCCCGTTACTTTTTTGATGAGCTGCATGAAAAACCTCAATGGCCCTTCCGCCGGAAGGTGCGTTTTTTCAAACCTGCGGAAAAATTTGATCTTGCTGTGGGATTCGGGGAATATCTGGAAAACTTTTCCCAGAATCTCTCCCTCAAGCCTGCGGAAACCGTCTTTGATCTTACTGGAAAGATCCTTTACAGCGGTCTTGGACTTACTGACGGAAATATCATCAAAACAGAATTTCTTTCCGGGGAAAAGAAGAAGATCCTTTCCAAAATCCCCAAAGATGATCCCCGCTATGATAAAGCCGTTTATTTTGCAAAGAAAAATCATTATTTCTTTGAAGGGGAAAATCCCCGTTTCACCACTGTTCTCACATCAAAAAATATTCTGCCGGCAAGTTTTGAGATCACATTGGAAGATGCCTTTTTCCGGATCATCCGTCCCCTCTCCTTCAAAATGGAGGAAAAAATCTTCCGCATGGGGGTATGGGACTGCACAAAACTTATTCTCTCCGTGGAAGAGCTGAAAGATCTGCCTGTGGGAGTATGGTACATCCGTATAAAAAGCAATGATCCAAGTACGGAAAAACTGGAAAAATACTGTGCCTTTGAGATCATGGGGAAAAGCGAAAATTCCCCCTCCCCGCAGGAAGTTTCCGGCCTGCCTTTTCTGTATAACGCAAGAACGGAAACAAGAGGATTGATGACTGATTCCTTTGACCCCTACATCGGGGAAAGCGTGAATGAAGGACATTATGTAAGCTGCTGTGTATTTCTTCCGGAAGCTTTCCGTAAATACACTCTCGCTTCTATTCTGAAAGCCTACGGGCGGAAAAACTTTTCCTGGATCAGTACCAGAACACTGGACGATGCCTCATGGGAAGCAAATAAAGATATTATCCGTGATTCAGCTTTTATCAATTTCGGTTTTGACAGCGGCGGGAAGGGCATTATGCCCAATTATGCCACAGAAATAAGCGGTTACAAAGGGGAGTTGTTAAAGGTTTTCATTAAATTTCTGAAAACACTCAAAGATCCGGCAATCAATATTCCCGCACTGGAAAAGATATACAAAGAAGGCGGTACTCTTGATAAGGAAACCTATACCTTCGTTGCAGAAAAATACTGGGAAGAGTGGCTGGATGTTTACAATACAGAGGTAAGCAAATCTGTAAGGAAACTTTTAAAAGAGATACGCACCCTCAATCCGGATGCCATGCTTGCCTCCTATGGTCCCTTCGGGATCTATGCCAATGCCTGTAAAGGCCCGGATGCAGTCCGGCTCATGGGACGGGAAAAAATGACACCGGATATGATGGGATTCTGGGAGTATGAAGATTATCCGGAAGCGTGTACCTATCCTCTTGAACGGGGACCTTACACCCATACATCCTCTCTTATGGCAATGAAAGGAAGCAGGATCTATCCGGAAGTCTATTCCATAAATAAACTTAAACGGGGCTGTCCTGACGGTGCCGTTTTTTACGCCCACCCGCCCTTTGGCGATGTGTCGGATGTCTATCATCCCTCCGGAAGAAAATTTATAAGAACAGCCTTGCAGTATATTTACGGATCCGCCCACATCAGTGATAAAAAGTTTACTTACTGGGAAAAACGGGGGTTCCAGACTTACAACTTCCCGGAATTGTGGTTTGAAAGACTTTTAAAGGTCTATGGTTTCATTCTGGAAAATCAGCCTTCTGCTCCCTTGCGCTCCCCCGCCTATGTTGCTCCGGGAGCAGACATGAAAAGAAAAAATCACTCTCCCTTCATCTACAAACAGGGCAGCCGTCTTGTGGTGCGGAAAACCTCACTGGAAGATGTCCCCTATCTTGCAGAGGAAGCAGCCAATGCCGGAGTATGCAATGGATTCCAGCTTTTTGATGAGGATATTCTTTCCCTCAAAAAAGAGAATGTTTCCGTTCTTGTCCTGCCGCCGTTGAAGGGAATGAAAAAAGCCCTTCTCGACAAAGTGAGAACTCTGCATAAGGAAGGAGTCCACCTTGTCACCTTTGAGGATGCGGAAGGATTGGAAGATCTTTTCGGAATAAAAGATACCGGAAAAGCCAAAAATATCTCCCTTGTTACAGCAACAGGGGAATATTGCAGGGGCATGACAGAATATTGTGATGATGCAAGATGCTGTGGCAGATATAAAGCAACTGAAGCGGAAATCCTGCTGGACGCAGAGATCCCCGTTCTCACAAGAAAGAAAAACGGTAATGCTTATGCGGTCTTTTTCAATGTACCGCCCCATTTCATAAAAGAAAACCGTCTGCGTGCCAGAGGCAGCCACGGCAAAATCGGGATAAGTCCCCTTATAAGCAGAGTATGCGGACAAGTCATGCGGGATCTTTCCTCCTCCGGTATAAGTATCCGGGAAGGACGGCTTCTTGCCTGTCATACAAAAAATGGGAAGCTGCTGCTTATTTTAGGCAATCCCCATGAAGATAAAAGTCTTTCCATGGAAGTAACCATCAACAGAAAAGACGACTTTATCCCCTTCTTTGATACGCTCCCGGAAAGCGACAGAGAATTCATACTTGTAAAGAAAAGTAAAAATTCACGCTTCTACCGTATTCTGATACCGGAAGGGGAATTTGCCACGCTGCTTTTTACAAAGAAAAAATAACAGGGGAAATCATTTTTTCACACCGGAAAAATATGTCTTTTCTCAAAAGAGAGAAGGCATATTTTTACCGTTGTCTTTTTTGTAAAGTTTTTCTGCTGCCTTCTGCACACTTTGAAGAAGTCTGCTGTATTTTTCCATGATCTGTATATAAGGCAGTCCAAAATATATTTCCAGGAAATATTCAATATCGGCACGGGTCAATTCCCCATAAGTCATAGCGGAAAAATACAAGCCTGCAAGATCTTTTACCAGATACCGGAAGGGAACTTTCTTCCGGATCTGCGCCCGGTGCAGATCAATCACATACAGGACCGGCATATCCTCTCCCGATGTACTCTTTTTCAGCAGAAAATGACAGATATAACAATCCCGGTGATTCAAACCTGCTTTATGCATCTTCCGGACGCTTTCCGCTAAAGAAAAGATCAATTTTTTCCGCAGATCCGGGGCAATCCTGCCGCCATTTTCTTTACACAGATCCTCCAGACTTACCACATCCGTCAATTCCTCTGTGATAAGAAAACTTTTTTCGTATGCTTTGAGATTTCCCCGGCAGCCGAATGCTGCCGCAGTCATGGTGGGAACATGATTCTTATGCAGAAGTGCCAGGGCGTCAAACTCCTGTCCGGCTCCGGTAACAGGCTTTTTCCATTGAAAAATATCCTTGAAATACTCTTTCAGCCCGATCCCGGAATGCAGTTTGATAAAATACCCTTTTCCAGATTGTTCAAAACGCAATGTATGTCTTGCCTTGATCTTCCGGTAATCCTCCCCGGTAATGGCAAACGCCTCCCGGAAGGGATCTTTATCTTTCCATAAAAGCTGAAAATCTTTATTGAGAAACAGTCTGCACATCCTTACTCTCCTGTTCAAGTATATCAATAGCAACGGAAGCTCTGGAATAAAAGTCTGTTGTTTTACTGTATGCAAGGGTGCGTTTTCTCATCTTCTTCAATGTGGAGGGGTCTGCAAGAAGAGAGATCAGTGCCGCGGAAAGTCCCCGGGCGGAAAAAGGTTCCGGAAGAACGATATTACCGGATTCCCGTACATAACAGGAAAAACCGCACGCCGCAGAACAGGCTACCGGCAATCCCATGGCAAGAGCTTCTATAAGAACCGTACCGGTAGCTTCTTCCCTTGCCGGATGCACCATAAGATCCGCCGCAAGCAGAAGATCCGGCACATCACTTCTTGCGCCGCCAAAAATAACTCTGTCTGTGATCTTCAACTTTTCAGCAAGAAGTCTGCACTTTTTCTCTGTAACACTTCCGGCAAGAAATACCCGGCATTTCCGCTGGATACTCTGGGGAAGAGCCGCAAACGCCTCAATGAGCCGGTCAGCTCCTTTTCCAAAAAGATTTGCCCCCACAAGTACGATAAGACGCAATTCCGGATCCACAAGGATCTCATGGCGTTTGGCTTCACGCCGCTGCTGAAAATCCTCCGGAAGAGTACATGCTTTATCGATCCCCGGCGGCAGATAAAAAAAGCGTTCGTCAGGAGTTTTATAGATCTTCTGATACTCTTTTTTCTGCGTATCCACAATGGAGAGTATCTTTGTTTTTGCTTTGGGGGAAAGTACCTCTTCTTCCAGTTTCAGCCGCGTTCTGTACCGGGGCGTGAGGGCAAGATTCAACCGGGAATGTTTTCTTGCGGCACGCTCCGCAAGACAGTTGTCAGCAGCGAAATAAAAATCGGCACCTTTGAACCTGTTGAAAGCAAAAAGAGTGAAAATTTCCCCGTTCTTCCGCAGAGTTTTCGCATACTTGCGCACCTCTTTTCCGAAAGATGCCATTTTTGCATGATTGGTCATTCCCCGGACATTCAATATTTCCAGATGCAGCCCGTCAGGTTTTTCCCCCTCCCATTCTGCGGCAAGGACAGTAAGAGAGTGTCCCCTTCTCAACGCCTCTTCCGACATCCGGAAAAAATCTTTCTGCAGACCGCCGTATGGAAAATAGGAATATATGGCAAAAACAAATTTCATAAAAAGATCCTGTCCCTCTGCCGTAAAATATTATTCCGGAAAAACCGATTTTACCATGCTTCTGTGGTATATTGCACGATCTGGTTTGCCATCTGCAGACATGCCTGGGTAAGTCCGCTTTCCTTACCGATGGCAGGGTCAGTAAGGAATTGGTAGGTGCAGGAGCCGGAAACCGGGCGTTTCTTTACCAGAGGAACCGTTCTGCCCGGCATAAGGACAACAAATTCCCCGTTGACAGAAAGATTGAATTCAGAAGGTCTGTCTTCTTCATCCTCTTCATCCCACGCCACCGCGGATTGGGAAACTGTATTGATCTGACAGTATATGATACAGTCCGCCTTATCCATGGGAGCAAGTTTCAAAGAACCGTCAAACATAAAGCGTTCTGCAAGAAGACGCCTCATCACAACCGCAGCAAGCACCTCCCGGGAATTGTTTTTCACAGGTGCTATTGCAATACTTTTGATCTGCGGATGCATCATATTTCCCATTCTGTAACCGCACCCGGCAGTAAAAATCAAAGGAAGGAACAGTAAAAGGAGAAAGAATCTGTTTCCGGTCAGCAAACTGGAAATCCCCGCATTTTCCTTCACATAAGCAAACAATTTTTCAATATTTTTTTTCATAATTTATCCCATTTTTCCTGAAGACAGTAAAAATCTTCATACCCTGTTGTTATCGTTTTATTTTATCTGTTGATCTTTTTTATCTTTTTCTGTCCGGTTTTCCTTATCCTTCTGCTTCAGATCCCCGGCATTGACAAGAGAACTTTTCTCCAGATCTCTCACAGGGAAGAACCATTTGTTATCGCTGTTTTCAGGGGTGGTCTTTACCGGCATCCACTCACTACTGCCATCTTTTCCCCGGACCACAGGATAACGGTAGGACTCATATTTGCCCCGGTTTTCCGGAACTTTGTAATCTTTGTCCAGATCCGCAAGTTTTCTTTCTGATTTTGCAGCCTGATCTGTATCGGAATAATTTTTCACGACTTCCGCAAAATACTGTCCAGCCGTTTCTTTTCTGCCGATGCTCCGGTAATAATCGCCGATGGCATCCAGTCTTCTGGCAACAAAATCCAATACTTTCTGACGGTGTTTCTTCACCCAGAAGATCTCTTTGGAGTCCGGATATTTCTTCTCAAATTCATCCAGCACTTCCAGAGTTCTGCGGCTGTATGCATTGTCTCCGTCACCGTTTTTTGCCAACTGGAAAAGAATACTTGCCAACTCCAGAGTGGCATCGTGGGCTGCCTGCGTACCGGGATAAAGTTTTCCTGTCTCGGTAAGATGATGCATAGCCTTTTTCACATTCTGTCTGTCGATATACAGCCGGGCAAGACGCAATCTGGATTCGGGGGAACGCTCTGCACAGGGGGCATGTTTGAGTGCCGCTTCATAAACCTCTATGGTCCGGTCATCTTT
The DNA here is from genome assembly GCA_017504325.1 of Lentisphaeria bacterium. Classification (GTDB taxonomy): domain Bacteria; phylum Verrucomicrobiota; class Lentisphaeria; order Victivallales; family UBA1829; genus RGIG5327. The sequence continues at coordinate 6,895 of JAFVRL010000063.1, forward strand.
CTGAAGGAAGGGCAGCCAGGATACCGGCGCATCCCGGTGTCCCTGAAAATAGAGATCCCCTATCTCGTAAAGACGGTTCACCACACGGGAAAATTCGATACCGCTTAAATGATCCCGGATCAGCCGTTCAAGACAATCAAATTCCTCTCCGTACAACCCGGCGCGCCGGAAATTTCTTGCGGCAGCAATAAGGGAATTGCCTTTGATGGCAGGACTGTCTGCCAGAATTCTCGCATCCTTGTAACAGGACGCGGCGTTCTGATAATCCCCTTCCTTTTCCAGTTTCCTGCCTTTAAGAAAAGCCTCATTGGCTTCCTGATCACTTCCGGCAGCAGGAAATGTAAATAAAAGCCCCTGCAAACAGAAAAGCAAAACAGCGATCCATTTTCCTGTCACGGAAAAACAACTGTTGATATTCATAAGATCTCCTCCATATAATATTTAAAAGACAGACAAGTAAATGTAGCACAGTTTTTTAAAAAGGCAAATATGCAGACAAAAATTCTTCCGGAAAACAGTTTTTTTTCCGCATTTTTCAACTTTCCTCATCCCAGGGACTCTCAAATTCATAATCGGCAGCAGAAGACAATGCATCTGCCGGAGAGGACGATGTATCCGCCGCAGATCCCCCCCGGAAGAGGAAAAAAGAGAATCTGCCAGGGAATACCCTGCCCATGCCCCCAAAGCGGAAGCCCCCAGAGCTTCCAACATATAATTCTGCTCATTTTTCAAACGGGAAAGAAGTTGGGGAATACAGGATTGACAATAGGTATATTCCCCGATCAAAGCAAATTGCCCCGGAGGAGAATATTTCCCGCAAGCATGACATCTGGCGTGTAATTTCAGGCAGGCAGTACAAAAACCTGTCCCGCCGTTGTTCTCTGTGCGGCGAACTTTTTTACCGCAGAAACGGCATACAAAAAATTCCTTTTCCAAACATCCGGGACAATACATTCTGCCTTTTTCCATCTTCAAATCCTCTTTCCGGCAGAATTGTCCGCATTTACGGCAGAAAGCAAAAAATTTTTCCTGGCAGGATAAACAGACACGGCATTTCACTCCACCCACGGTCAAAGTTTCAAAATCTTCTTTTTCACCGGCAAGCCCGCATAATCCGCATTTTCTGAACTTGCTGTCCCGGCAGCTGCAACAGAGATAATATCCATGGAATTTTACAGCATTGGCAAGAGAAAAACAGCCGCCGCAATGGGGACAGAAAATATAATTTTTCATTACACACCAGATACACACGGAGCGACCCTCCGCCGGTACAAGATCCGCCGAAGAAATATGTTTATCACATACATCACATTTCTCATATTTTCCATCGGCACAATCCCGGCAGAGGATCAGATTTTTTCCGGGAATGGTGACAAGCGCACCACCCGGAACTTTTTTACCGCATTTCACACATTTCCTGCTATATTGTTCCGGCATAATGCCCCCCTGATCAGATAACAGTTATCTCCATACACAGTAAGATAATACAGAAAACAGATTTTTCAACAGTATTTTTGCATTTGGAAAAAACAAAAACATATTTTCCCTTCCGGAAGCCGTTTGCAGATTGCATTTTTGTAAAAAAGTGCTATCTTATGGTACTGCTTACAACAATCAAAACAAAAGGAGTCATCAATGGAATTTGCCCAAATTCTGGAAGGAATCATGCTTATTGTATTCGGAGCAAGCTGGCCCGCACAGATCATCAAGACCATCCGTGTCAAGAACCCTGCAGGTAAAAGTTTTCTTTTTCTCTATCTTATCATGTTCGGTTATTGCTGCGGGATCGCAAGTAAATTTGTTCCGGGCGGCAAAATAAGCTGGGTGCTTTACATCTATTTTCTGGATGTACTTATGGTAGCCACCGATACGACCCTTTCCCATTATTATATCTGGAAAAACAAAAAAGAGGCACAACTTAAAGGATAAGAATATAAACCATTTTTTTAGTTTCCGGACAATAAATCACCGGGCGTTTGCGTTGTATGGGTATGCATGAAAGAAAATCTTTTGCAAAAGCAGAAATAAAAACCCTATAACAAAATGAGCAGAATATGAACA
>JAFVRL010000064.1 GCA_017504325.1 Lentisphaeria bacterium
ATCATTGCGTAATCGAAAGCCCGTTCCCCTTTTTCGGAGTAGATCTCTGCAAGTTTTTCTGCCACTTCGGGTGCGCCGGCAATCGTGACCTTGTAACCGCCGCGCATCCACAGAAGACCTTTTACCAGTCGTTCCACATGACGGACATTGGCAGCCATTTCCCCTGCATCAGCTTTGTCAAATACGATGGTGCTGATGACACTTACACTTTCTTCAGTGCGTTCCACGGCGATGGCTATTTCTTTAGCTCTGCCGGAGGCTCTGACCTCTTTTTTGAACTCACGGTCCCACAAAACTGCGGGAATAAAATCTTTGTCCAGTTCGGGGATCATTCCGCATTTTGCGGCGTTATTGATCTTTGTCAGCATTTGATGCTCCTTTTTTTATCTGTTGCAAAATTGCATGAAGATTCAAGTATAAACATAATTAACATACACTTTATCCGTTGTTTTGTCAACCGCATTTTTGATTTTTTACGATTCCGGTAAACTTTTTTTATGAAAAACGGGCATTCCGGAAGAATATGTCTGATTTTCTTTCCGGCTGTTTCCCTGTAAAACAGGTTTTTTTGATCAAAAAAACGGAAAAATATGAAAAAAAACGGTTTTTTTGAATAAAATATGCACTTTCCGACTTGCGGATTGCGGAAAATACTGTATATTTCTTTTCATTATATGATATAGAAAACACCCGGATAAATCAAGGAGGTTCAATCATGGGCGGATCACCGAAGATCACACTTCTTTCCGAACAGCTGCGCGGAAAGACTTTTGAGCTGACCAAAGATGTTTATACAGTAGGACGCATTGAAGAACGGGATATCTGTATTGCAGACCCTACGATCAGTACATTCCATTGCACTTTTACCAAAGAAGGCAATACCTATATCCTGCGGGACAATAACAGTACCAACGGTACCAGGATCAATAATGTTCCCATTTCCGAGCAGGAACTGCAGAAAAGCGATATTATCCAGATGGGGGATGTGGAGATGCTGTATTATTGTGAGGAAAAGGCTACACAGACCACTACCCGTACGCTTACCGGGATCAATCTCTCTGACAATCTCTCCTCTTCTTCGTCTGTCACCAGAATGGAGGCGATCTCTCCGAAATCTCTGGAAGCGGTGCGGGAAAAGAATAAAAATATCCAGAAGATCATTTACTGTGTGCTGGGGGGACTCGGACTGGTCATCGTTGGACTGCTTGTCTGGCTGGTCATGGGAATGTTTGGCGGAGGAAAATGATTTTTCATCCATTTTTTCTGCGAATGGATGAACTTTTGCGGAAAAAGTGAGTCTGTAAGTAAGCAAATGCTTTGTTTTACAGGAGAGTCTGCGCTGGAAAAAGTATGCGCTCACTCTCCTTTTTAACAATATGAATAAAAATAAAACACCGTCTGGTGACGGAAAAACGGGAAACGGAAACAGGAATAATATGAAAAATGCTAAAAATGGAAAAAGCCCGGTCTTTGCTGTAGTCATCTGGCTGCTGATCTTCCTTGCGCTGGGAGCGATCTTCATTGCAAGAGCCAATCCGGAACTTATGGGAAGTCAGGAGTGGACACAGTCAAAATTTGAACAGGAACTGCAACAGAAAAATATCGTCAGTGCCAACATGATGCCGGAGTCCGACAATGTGTACTACATCGAAGGGGAATACCGGATTCCGGTGAAGCCTGAAAAAAAGGAAAATACCCTTGACACCAGAAAAAAATCTGCCATAGGGAAAAAATCCCCCAATCTCTACTCCGCAAGAGTGATGATGACTCCTGCCATCATGCAGAATCTTTCTTCTGCAAAGGTTACCGTGCTGCAGAAGGATGTATGGTGGAAATCTCTCCTCATCCAGCTTGTTATCGGTGCTGTTGTTATTGCGTTCATCTATTTTCTTCTTGCCCGTCAGATGGGCAGAGCCGGTCACGATGCCATGCAGTTCGGCAAAAGCCGGGCAAGAATCATCATGCCGGATGAACACCGGAAGACTTTCGATGATGTCGCCGGATGTGATGAAGCAAAGGAAGAGACCAAAGAGATCGTGGATTATCTGCGTGATCCTCTGAAATACAAACTTCTCGGCGGAAAGATCCCCAAAGGAGCTTTGCTGGTAGGTCCTCCCGGAACAGGAAAGACCCTTATGGCAAAAGCAGTTGCCGGGGAAGCCAGTGTGCCCTTTTTTGCTATCAGCGGCTCCGACTTTGTGGAGATGTTTGTCGGTGTGGGGGCAAGCCGCGTAAGGGATATGTTTGAGCAGGCAAGAAAAGCCTCTCCCTGTCTTATCTTCATCGACGAAATCGATGCGGTGGGAAGATCCCGCTTCACCGGTATCGGCGGCGGACATGATGAAAGGGAACAGACTCTCAATGCTCTTCTTGTGGAAATGGATGGTCTTACCTCTTCTGAAGGCGTGATCCTTCTTGCCGCCACCAACCGGGTGGATGTACTTGACCCCGCCCTGCTGCGTCCCGGCCGTTTTGACAGACAGATCGTTATTGATCTGCCTGATATTGCCGGAAGAAGAAAGATCCTGGATGTTCACGCCAAAAATGTGAAACTGGACAAGGATGTGGATCTGGATGTGATCGCACGGTCCACTCCCGGTTTCAGCGGGGCGGATCTTGCCAACCTTATGAATGAAGCCGCTCTTCTTGCTGCAAGATATGAACAGAAGGCAGCCACCCAGAATGATCTGGAGGAAGCCAGAGACAAGGTTTGCTGGGGCAGGGAACGCAAGAGCCGCAAGATCTCTGAAAAGGAACGCCGTCTCACTGCCTGGCATGAAGCGGGACACGCCATCCTTACCCTGTTCTGTGAACATGCCACTCCTCTGCATAAAGTTACGATCATTCCCCGGGGCATGGCACTGGGTATGACCATGATGCTTCCGGAGGAAGACCGTTATTCCCGTTCCAGACTGGAAATGATCGACGAAATGATCGTGGATATGGGCGGAAGAGTCGCGGAAGAACTGGTGTTCGGCGATATTACCGGCGGTGCCGCGCAGGATATCAATCAGGCAACAAGTATTGCTCATGCCATGGTATGCAAGTTCGGCATGAGTGAAAAGTTGGGACCTGTGCGTTACGGCAGCCGTTCGGAGCATATCTATCTTGGAAAAGATATTACCAGAAGTCAGGAATTCAGTGAAGAGACTGCCCGTGAGATCGATCTTGAAGTAAAAGCACTTGTTACCGCCGCCAAAGCAAAAGCGACGGATATCCTTACAAGAGAAAAGGCAAGAATGGATCTTCTTGCAGAAACATTGCTGGAAAAAGAAACTCTTTCCGCCGCGGAAGTCCGGGTGCTTCTGAATCTGCCTGATCCTGCTGCCGGAGAGAAGATATCTGCTGCTGACAGCGAACACAAAGACAATGTGTCTGCGGTAAATATGCAGTGATATGACCGGGCGGAGGATTTTGGATGACAAGGGATGAATTGCTCCTCTGTTGTAAAAATACGAAAGAAGGGGTCATCATCTCCTGTCATGTCCGGCC
>JAFVRL010000065.1 GCA_017504325.1 Lentisphaeria bacterium
ATTCTTTTCCAGTCTGCGGAAGACACAGGAGGGCTACCCTTCGTGACAGGCGGCGCCGCCGATCTGGTTTACTTTGAAGATGACCGTATCTTCATCACAATCCACAAGGATCTCTTTTACTTCCTGCACATTGCCGGATTCTTCCCCCTTTTTCCAGAGTTTCTGACGGCTGCGGGACCAGTAAGTGGCACGACCGGTTTTCAATGTTTCGTTCCAGGATTCTTCATTGATGTAGGCTACCATCAGAACTTCATTGGTTTTGTAATCCTGTGCGATGGCGGGAATAAGTCCGCCGCATTTTTCAAAATCAAGTTTCAACATTTTGTTCCTTTTCTGATTGCTGTGATTATTTGATTTTCAACGATTCTGTTCAATCCATGGCTTCTGCAAGTTTACCATCTGCCTTCACCGCAGCAGCAGATGAGGTGGGAACCTTCTTGACTTCTGCTTTCTTCACTGCGGTGGCAGGTGTTTTCTTGACTTCCGCTTTTTTCACTGCTGTGGCAGGTGCTTTCTTGGGTTCGACCTTTTTCACGGTTTTGGCAGGTGCTTTCTTGGGTTCGACCTTTTTCACGGTTTTGGCAGGAGCTTTCTTGACTTCCGCTTTTTTCACTGCTGCGGCAGGTGTTTTCTTGACTTCCGCTTTTTTCACGGTTTTGGCAGGTGCTTTCTTGACTTCCGCTTTTTTCACGGTTTTAGCAGGTGCTTTCTTGACTTCTGCTTTTTTCACGGTTTTAGCAGGTGCTTTTTTGACTTCTGCTTTTTTCACGGTTTTGGCAGGTGCTTTTTTGACTTCTGCTTTTTTCACGGTTTTTGTGCATTTAACAGGAGCTTTCACACATTTTTTATTTTCGCATTTTTTTACGCTCTCACAACTGTTATTGCAGAAAGAGACTTCAAATCTGAAATCTTTGTATTTTTCGGACGGAGCGATGGAATCCACGGTAAGAATGTTGCCGGGGAGGATCTCCACCTTGCGGATCTTACCTTTAAAGGTATGCCCTTTCCTATCCACCCAATCGAATCTGTAGTGAAGAGTCTGCATGGGCGCACCTTTGAAAAGCCAGGTACAGAAAGGACTTCCGCCAAGCTCAAAAGTAACATCTGCATTCATACATCCTTCGTCATCGATCTTTGTCACGACATTCAGCGGTTTCAGGGAAAAACCGCCATTCTCGATGAAAGATATGCGGGGGTCCGTCACAGGGGCACTTGTGGTTTTGAATTCACTGAAGGCGCATCCGGCAGTCAACACCAGAGCAGCGGCTCCGGCAAGAAAAGAAAAAATCTTCATTTTCGGTTCTCCTTTTTGTTTTGTATTCCAACTGTTCAAACATACATAATCTGCATGGGGGAAATATACATCATATTTTCTGTTTTTCAAGCGAAAAGGCAAGGTTTTCTTTCACTTACCGTTCCATTTACTGAAATTGATCTTTGCATTTTTCATAAGTCCGGACGCAGTTGCAGGATCGAAAGGCCCTTCCAGCATAACGACATTCACTTCGGGATCAAGCAGGATGGCAGGAGTGAATGTACGGTAATGGATCCCGTCGATGAGCAATGCCATCTCTTTGCGATCCACCCTTGTCAGCACAGCAAAAGCACTCCACATTTTCACGCCTCTGGGAGCAAGAGTGAGACGCAGATCATAAAAATCCGGATTATCCACTCTTTTTATCACTTCGATATTGGAAATATCCTTTGAGTGCAGAAAATAGTTTTTATTTACGCAAATACTTTTGCCGAAAAAGGAATCCACCTCCTGTTCCAGATCGATCCCTCTGGGATATTTAACGATCTCATGTACGGAAATGACATACTTCGGCTGGATACTGGATTCTCCATCAAGGAATGCATCCGGATCGTCAAGAAACTGGCAGCCGGTACCTTCCGATCCCATAAGAAACAATCCGGCAAATGCAACAACCATGACCTTCAGAAAACGCCGGCAATCTTTCATGAATCTGTTTTTTTCTTTTTCCTTCATTCTGTCATCCTTTCCATCCGTTTACTGCAGCCGGGGATCTTACAAAAAGTTCCCGGACAAATTCTGTTTATAACTCTCCGGTAGCGTAATATAACCCCACTGTATGCAAAATTCCATAAATAAAGGAGTTTTTTTACGAATATTCATGGGGAAAACTTGACATTTGAGTGAAAGGGAGGTATATTCAAGATGTTCTAACTGTTATTATAGTATAAAAGATATGCCGAGGAAAGGACATTTATGAGAAGCAGCACTTTGGAACGCATAACGAAAGAGACCCGGATCAAAGTATCCCTGGAACTGGACGGTACAGGAGACAGTAACGTATCCACCGGAATCGGTTTCATGGATCACATGCTCACCTTGTTTGCAAAACACAGCAAGATCGATCTGGAAGCTGTTTGCAATGGTGATCTGGAAGTGGATGCCCATCATACAATGGAGGATCTGGGGATCGTCATGGGCGACTGCCTTGCCAAAGCTCTGGGAGATAAACGGGGGATCAACCGTTACGGCAGTTTTCTTCTGCCCATGGATGAATCCCTTGTTATGGTGGCACTGGATTTTTCCGGCAGACCCTATCTTGCCTGGGATGTAACAAGTCCCGTTCCTTACATCAAAGACCTTGATACAGCACTCTTTCAGGAATTTTTCCGGGCGTTGTGTGTTTCTGCCGGTCTCAATCTGCATGTAAAACTCATTTCCGGCGGTGAAGTACATCATATTTTTGAAGCTGTTTTCAAAGGATTTGCCCATGCGGTGCGTACTGCGGTGGAATCCGACCCCAGAGAAACGGGCATTCCCTCCACGAAGGGCATTCTCTGATAAGACTGAAAAATTCTGATAATACAGGTTTTTGATATATGCCGGATCACTATTGTCCAAACTGCCGAAAAATATTCTCCGTTCAGGAAGGTTCCGACAACGGGAATGCTGCCGTTTGCAGTTGTGGAAAAACAGCATTGAAACTGCTTCCTGCCGGGACAGTCCTGGGAGGCTGCAGGATCATAAGCCACATTTCCTGCAGTGGACAGGTCTCTCTTTATCACGGGGAACAGATCGCCATCAAGAGACAGATCCTTTTGAAAGTGCTGGACACCTCCACACCGGATGGAGCGGCTTTTCTGGGAAAATTTCTGGAAAGTGCCAGAAATTCTGTCAAGTACACCCATCCCGCCATTGTTTCTGTAATCAATGCCGGCAGACAGGATTCTCTGTATTACAACATTCTCCCCTGTATCCCGGGCAAAACCCTTGCGGAGATCCTTGAAGCAGGCAGGATCTACCGTCCGGAAGAAGCACTTTCACTTCTGTGTGTGATCGGGGAAGCCTTGCAGAGTATGTGGCAGAAACAGAATGTCTGCCACGGTAAACTTTCCCCGGACAACATTATGATCTCTTCCGACGGAGATCCCTTCCTTATCGATTTCTGGGACAGACGGGAAGAAAACGGGGATCTCTTTCCGGAATTGAAAATTCTGCCGTTCACAGCCCCGGAGTGTATGGAAAAACCTTCCAGAGATCCATCAGGAGACCTTTATACCTTCGGAGCGATCCTTTTCTATATGACCCGGGGCATCCGTCCCTTCCAGGGGCTTTCAAAAGAAGAGATCCTGTTGGCGCATTATGAAAAACGCTCTTTTACGGCATTTACCCGGGGACAATTGTCCTGTATGGAAGCATTTTCCGCAGAAACATCAAAATCATTCAACGATTTTCAAAACCGTCTGATCGCACCGGATCCTGCCGGCAGGATCAAAGACTGGGCAGAATTTCTTGAAACGGCCCGGGCTCTTGAAAAACATTTCAGCATACGCCCGGCGGGTCATTGCCTTGATCCAATGGAAGTGAAACCGGTTATTCCCCTGTCACAAAGTCCAGCCTCTCCCGCTGCGGTTCCCATTAAAACAGAAAGTAAGAAAGAAGAAGCACCTGCCGGACAGCCGTCCGGGAAGATCTCCGGAAAAAAGAAAAAAGAAGAGACCAGAAAAAAAGAGAAAAGGAAAGTCCGTAATCCTCTTATTCCCCTTCTCCGGTTTCTGCTTATTGCCGGAGGACTTTGTGCGGGCTATTATCTTACTTTCTACTATCCCTATGCCGAAGAGATCATAACAGTAAAAGAACTCATTGCCGATGCCAATACGGCATGGGAGGAGGATCTTAACCGTTTTCCGGGGTTATGCCGGCAGGCACATGATTATGCGGTAAACAAGAAAGTAACAAGATTTGTCAAAGACGATTTGAAAAAACTTGATGAAAAATATGATCTTATTGCAGCTGACCTTTCCACAGCCCGTGCCATCAGAGGAAAGTACAACAGTACCCATTATGCAATTTCACGGGAACTGCACCGTCTCGGGATCGGTTTGACTCACTCCGGAGATTCTGAAAACGCAATTTTTACAACCTTCTCCAACTTTGACAAAGACAGGTTTGCCAGGGTCAGAAATGAGATACAGAAAAAACTTGAAGCACAAAAAAAGCAGCTTGAAAAAACATGCAACAGCAGTCCTCATCTGAAAAGAATGTTTAAAAAGGAGATCCGGTATTCCTCCATG
>JAFVRL010000005.1 GCA_017504325.1 Lentisphaeria bacterium
AAGATGGGGAAAAGAGTTGTTATCACCGGACGGGGACTTGTCACTCCTTTGGGCAATGGGCTTGCCAACAACCTTCAGGCACTGCGTGAAGGCAGAAGCGGTTTTGTATTTATGCAGGAATGGGCGGATCTGGGACTGGAAAGTCTGGTGGCTGGAGTCTCCCACCGGGAAGTGGAATGTCCCATGTTCAATCCGAAAAACCTGCGGTTCATGTCTCTCAATTCCCGTTTTGCTGTGGCTGCGGTGTATGAAGCTCTTTCTGATGCAGGTTTTGAACCGGAAAATCTGCCGGAACACAAAATTGCTCTTATCAATGGCTGTGCCGGCGGTTCCTATACTACAGTTTATGAAAACATGCGCCGTTTTATTGAACACGGCAACCGTGTGAAAGCCTCCTCTCCTTTTGCAGTCCCCAAAGCCATGCCTTCTTCTGCAGTGGCAAATATCTCTCTTCTTTTCAAATTCACCGGGGAAAGTTACGATATAAGCTGTGCTTGTACCAGCAGTGCCCAGGCGATCATTACAGCATCCCGCCTCATCAAAAGCGGGGAATATGATATGGTCATTGCCGGCGGTTCTGAAGAACTTTCCTGGAGTCAGGCTCTCGGTTTCAGTGCCATGCGCGCCCTTTCCAGAAACTATAATGACACTCCGGAGAAAGCCAGCCGTCCCTTTGACAAATCCCGTGACGGGTTCGTCCTCGCCGATGGAGCCGGAATGCTGGTGCTGGAAAGCGAAGAACATGCGCTCAAACGCGGAGCTGTTCCCAAAGCGGTCGTATCCGGATATTATGCAAACAGTAATGCCGTGGATATGGTCGTCCCCAGTGCGGATTCCACAGCAGAAGTCATGGGCAATGCCATAAAAAATGCACAGTTGCAGCCGTCAGATATTGCCTATATCAATACCCATGGTACCTCCACACCGGTGGGGGATCCCATAGAATTGGAAGGGATCAAACGGGTATTCGGAGAAAAATCAAAAGTGGCGATCAACAGTACAAAATCCATGACAGGGCATATGATCGGAGCTGCAGGAGCTGTTGAGGCGATCTTCTCCATGCTGATGATGGAAAATTCCTTTATATGCAAATCCGCCAATATAGATGAGATCGCCCCGGAAATGGCATGGGCGAATATTTTGCGTGAAAACATGGATATGCCGTTTGATCACTTTTTAAGTAATTCTTTCGGATTCGGCGGTTCCAATGCCAGTCTCGTGATCTCCAAATACAAATAAGCAGGAAAGATAAAATGAGTTGCGGTAATACAAAAGATTTCCGTCCTAAACTTCCCCCCTGGATCAGAGTAAAAGTCAAGTCCGGTCCGGAACGGGAAGAAGTGGACAATTTGATGAAGTTGAACAATTTGAATACGGTCTGCCGGGGTGCCCAGTGTCCCAATATCTGTGACTGCTGGCACAGACGGACAGCCGCGTTCATGATCCTGGGGGCGCATTGCACAAGATGCTGTAAATTCTGTGCTGTCGGAGTAACAGAGACTCCGGAAAAAGTGGATCCGGAAGAACCCGTGCGTCTTGCGGAAACTGCCGCAAAGATGAATCTTGGATTTGTAGTAGTGACCAGCGTGACAAGAGATGACCTTCCCGATGGCGGATCGGCGCATTTTGCGGCAACCATCCGGGCGTTGAAAGAACGGATCCCCGGTGTAAAGGTGGAAGTGCTTGTTCCGGATTTCAACATGGATGTGAATGCCATCCGTACAGTTATTGAAGCGGAACCGGAAGTATATAATCACAATGTGGAAACCGTGGAGCGTCTCACCCCGCTTATCCGTTCAAAAGCACAGTACCGCAGATCTCTGGAAGTACTGAAAACCGCCTTTGAAATGACCAATGGCAGAATACCGGTGAAATCCGGTATCATGGTGGGAATGGGGGAAACGGATGAAGAAGTTATGCAGACCATCCGGGATATCCGGGAGACGGGAGCAACCTTCCTTACCGTAGGACAGTATCTGCCCCCGTCTGCGGAGCATTGGAAACTGGAAAGATATGTAACTCCGGAAACATTCAAAGCATGGGAGGATTTTGCAAAAAGTATCGGTTTTACCCATGTAGCGGCAGGACCGCTTGTCCGCAGTTCCTATTATGCAGATGAGCTTGCAAAAGAGAGAGTATAAAATCTATACAAAAAGGGTGTAAAAATGGAAAATGTGATCATTATAGGCAGCGGTGCTGCAGGTTTGACAGCAGGTATCTACACAGCAAGAGCAGGTTTGAAGCCTTTGATCATATCCGGCGGACTTCCCGGCGGACTTCTCACCCAGACAAGTGATGTGGAAAATTTCCCGGGTTTCCCGGATGCGGTCAATGGTTTCGATCTTATGGACAAATGCAGGGAACAGGCGGAAAAATTCGGGGCGGAAGTCCTGTATGAAGAGGTGAAAGAAGTCACCCTTGTTCCCGGCGGAACACATAAAATCACTTTTGTTTCCGGCGAGGAAAAAGAGTGTAAGGCACTGATCATTGCCACAGGTTCCTCCCCCCGTTATCTGGGGTTGGAAGGGGAGGAAAAATTCCGCAACCGCGGGGTATCCGCCTGTGCCACCTGTGATGGTGCGTTTTATAAAGGCGTTCCGGTTTGTGTTGTGGGCGGCGGGGATTCTGCTATGGAGGAAGCACTCTTCCTTACCAATTTTGCTTCGGAAGTCCATTTGATCCACCGGCGGGATACCTTCCGGGCATCAAAGATCATGGCGGACAGAGTAAAAAATAATAAAAAAATCATTATCCATTACAATAGCGTCGTTACGGAGATCTTTGGAGATAAAGAGGTTGACGGTGTCATCCTTGAAAATACGGTCAGTAAAGAAAAAGAGACCATTGCCTGCAAAGGATATTTTGCGGCATTGGGGCATGTTCCCCAGACAGATCTTTTCAAAGGGAAACTGGAATTGGATGAAGCAGGTTATCTTGTCCTTGCCCCCCATACATCCCACACCAGTATAGAGGGTGTTTTCGGCGCAGGAGACTGTGCTGATAAACATTACCGTCAGGCGATCACTGCCGCAGGAATGGGAGCAAGAGCTGCCATTGATGCAGAAAGATATATCCACAGCAAAGAATAAGAAAACAGTTTTTATCTAACATTGATAAGGAATATTTATGCAGCGTAAAAATTTTACTCTCATTGAATTACTGGTGGTCACCTCACAACTCTGCCGTGATTTTTTCAAACGCTTTATTTGTACGGATCAGTACGGATGTGTACGGAAACATACGGAGAGTGCCGCTCACAAAAATACACCGCATCATACTTGCAAAGCAAGTGCTTCATGT
>JAFVRL010000066.1 GCA_017504325.1 Lentisphaeria bacterium
ACAAGTGCAGCAAGTTCTTCTTTGTATCCCAAAATATACCTCCGGAAGAATAAATAAAAAGGAAACGGCGTCATAAGCCGGATTCTGTTCCCTTTCGGGCGGCGACCATCTGTCTATGCAGTCAGAACCCGGGATTCAAACGCTGCGAGCAACAGCTCATCCCCTATTTGACCTTGCTCCGGGAGGGGCTTGCCATGACGGAAGGGATCACTCCCGTTCCCGGCAGGCTCTTACCCTGCCATTTCACCCTTACCCGGTAAACCGGGCGGTATATTTTCTGTTGCGCTTTCCTTCCTGCAAATTTACTTTGCAGTATCCGCCATAAGGCGGACTCCCTGCTCTGCGGAGTCCGGACTTTCCTCCAGAATCATTACTGACCCCGGCGGCCGCCGACGCCGTTTCCGGATATTTAATATACGATAGAAAAAATTTTTTTCAAATGGATCATTTTATAAAGATGGAAAATATCCGGAAAAACATTGCCTCTGCCATTCCGTTTCAAAAAAAGACTACCGCATTAAAGGGCGTTTTTTTCAGAAGATCCGAGCATACTGACACTTCAAATATTTGGATTCGGGAAATTTTGCCGGGTGATCAAAAGCGTGTTCCGTTACCTTGAAAATATCTGCCCGATACCCGCTTTCAGAGATCGCCGCATTTACGGCGGGGAACAATTCAGATTTCCCGACTCTGCTGGAACAGGAGGCAAAAACAAGGATCCCGCCTTTACGCACAAGAGCGCATCCCAGCCGGGCAAGCCGGGTATAAGACCGCAAGGCATTTTCCACCTCACTTCCAGCTTTGGCAAAAGAGGGAGGATCAATAATGACGATATCGTATTTTTTTCTCTTTGCGCCAAGCGCGCCCATGACCTCAAAAGCATCCCCTACGATCCCGTCATGCTTACAGGCCGCCACTCCGGGAAAATTTCTGTTCCTCTGAAAATTTCTTTTACTTTCCTCAATGGCATATTTACTGAAATCCACATCCGTAACACTTTTGGCTCCGCCTTTTGCTGCATAAAGGGAAAATCCGCCGGAATAGGAAAATACATTCAGCACATGGGCATTTTTTGCCAGACGCCCCACCTCTTTCCGGTTGTCCCGCTGATCAAGGAAAAAACCGGTCTTCTGTCCGCGGACGAGATCAGCTTCAAATAAAAGCTCATTTTCCCGGAAAAGCATCTTTCCATCCCAGGATCGCGCTTTTTCGGGGCATTCAGTGGAAAAAAGCATTCCGTCCGATAAACCGTAAAGAGCTTCACGGGGCAATTTTGCCAATTCTCTGGAAAGCCGGATCACAAGGAGATCCATGCCGGGAAAGGCAGTAAATAAACATTGCGCCACACTTCCGGCATGAGGCAGCCAGGCGGCACTGTATAATTTCATAACAAGAGCCGTATCGTAACGATCCGCGACAAGTCCGGGAAAACCGTCAGATTCCCCGTTGACAAGCCGGAATGCATTACCGGAAGAAGAAGCGGCAACCCCCTCTTTTCTGGCTTCTGCAGCTTTTTCAGCAAGAAAAGCAAAAAGTTCCCTTCCGATTTTCGGAACGGAAGAAGAATTGCTCAAAACCTTTATCCGTACCGGAGAGTAAGGATCAAACAATCCGGCACCTGCAAATTTCTGTTTTTTGTCAAAGAGATTGGCAGGATACCCGGCTTTACCGTTTCCGGAGATCTTTTCCACAGAATCTTCATAAATACGGAAATCTCCGTTGCGCAAAGGGGCAAACGCCTTGTTCTTGAGTTTGACAGCAAGACGGGGAAATGTGTCGATCAGACCTGTATCCAATTCAGGGAAAAACATTTCAACCTCAAAACGATTTACCGTTCATTTTACCGGGATAAAGCGGCACATACAAGACGGGAACACAATTCAGGAAAACTTATTCCCGCTTTTTTCGCTGCCTTCGGGACAAGGGAATTTGCGGTACAACCGGGGATGGTATTACCTTCAAGCACACACAATGTCCCGTTTTCCACATCAGCAATAATATCCACCCTCAATATATCCCTTGCACCGGTGGCACGATAAAAATTCAAAGCTGCTTCCCGCAATTTTGCCTGCATATCTTCCGGGATATTCTGCGGCGGACAGAGATATTGCGTATTACTGAATTTATGCTCATACTTTGCATCATAATCATAAATTTCGCTTTCAAAGCGTATTTCAATGACCGGCAGTGCCTGTCCATCCAGTACCCCCACCGTGGTCTCCACACCTTTGAAAAACTCTTCCACCAACGCCACTTTTCCATATTGGAACACCAGATCCATCGCCCCTTTCCACTCTCCGGCATTATGCACCACAGCAATACCGAATGTGGAACCTTCCGCAGCAGGTTTTACGATCAGTGGCAGTTTCAACTCTTCCGGCATGGGAGCTTCTTTACTGGTAACAACAACGCTTTTTGCGTTGGGAATACCTGCTTTATCCATGATCTTCTTGGAAATGACTTTATCCATGATGATCCGGCAGGCAGTTGACCCGGATGCAGTAAAACGGATCCCGGCATCCTCAAACATCTTCTGGATGCCGCCGCCCTCCCCTTCCCCTCCATGGAGAACCGGAAAGACCACATCTGCCCAATCCGTCATCTCATCTGTAAGAACGAAATCTTTTATATCATACTCCCGGACATTGTATGAAGCCTCCCGCAATGCATTTGCAACTGCGCGTCCGGATTCAAGGGAGACATCTCTTTCACTGCTTGTTCCCCCCATGACCACCAGAACTTTAACGGCGTGGTGTGCTTCAGCATCCATACCGGCGTGCCTGACAAAGCGGATCTCGGGAACAAGAGCTGTATCAAATTTTTCTGCGGCAGCTTTCTGTAATCTGTGAACAAGTGTACGCAGATCCTTTTCCAGCGCAGGTCCATTATAATCTTTTTTTCTGATGATCCAGTTTGCATGGGAAGGACTCACCATAAAAGCCCCCTCTTCCCAGTTTTTGCAGTTGCAATCATCAAGCAGTTTTCCAGCGGGAGGTCCTTTACGGGGATTACGGAATACACTTCCGGCACTGCGACCGGCAGGAGCCATACTGCGCCTCTGTGCTTCGATGGCAAAAAGTTCCTCTTCCTTTTCACGATCCACTTTCGGAAAACGCAGGACAGCCTCCAATATCACCATATTGTCCCGGATATCCGGGGCGGAACGGTAGGCAAAGGCAATCTCCTTCCCCGGAAGCACGGTGATCTCTCCACCGGGACACAAAGGAAGAACCTTTACAGAGTCAATAAATTCAGAAACACAAACGCCGTTTGCTCCGGCATTCATGGCGACAGCCCCCCCCAGTGTCCCCGGAATACCGGAAAGACCGGAAGCTCCGCCGTACCCATCTTTCAAAGCAAAAAAGAGAAGGGAACGCAATGTATTGGCACTGCCGCACCGGACAAGAGAAAAGGAATCATTTTTTTCAATGAATTCCAGTTCGGAAAAAGCACCTTCTTTCGGAAGGCGTAAAAAAGCGGTCCTTTCCGGAACTTCATCAGTTCCGGCTATATTGAAACCACCGCCCAATACAAAAAGTTTTATATTGTTTCTGCGAGCCAGTTCCACGCACAGCAGCAGTTCATTTTCATTCTGCGGCTGAAGAAGAGTCACAGGAGAAGAACCTGCTCCCAAAGAGGTGCATTCATTCCAAAAAGTGTTTTTGAACACCCGTTCGGGCAGGACAGCCCTGAAGGGAGCAAGG
>JAFVRL010000067.1 GCA_017504325.1 Lentisphaeria bacterium
GAAAAGATCCATTCCAATCTGAAAGTAACTGCCGCAGCATTCTCCTCCGGAAATGACCATTTTCTTACCGCCGGACTGGATAATGCGGGTCTTCCCCTTGCATTCTACAAAAATGTCTGCAACAGAGTTGCCGAACTGGAAAAAGAGATCGACACCACCAAAATTTTCCTTCATGCCATCCATACCCACAGTGCCCCCTGCCTCAACCCTGAAGCAGGTCCCATCGGCAGTGATGAGATTCTGCACTGCAAGGAAAGTTTGCGGGAAGAGGACAGAGTGGATTATAATGACATCATCACTCCCGCAGAATACAGTGCTTTCGCCTGCGAAAAGGTGGCACAGGCTCTTGTGGAAGCATGGCACAACAGAAAAGAAGGCGGTATCGGACGCGCTTTCGGCAATGCCAGAATCGGTCACTGCCGCAGAGCTGTCTTCTCCGACAATACTGCTGAAATGTACGGTGATACCACAAGACGGGATTATGTGGGAATGGAAGCCGGGGAAGATTCCGGCGTGGATATGCTTTTCACCTTCGATAAGGAAGGGAAAAAGACCGGACTTATCCTCAATGTAGCCTGTCCCTCCCAGGTGATGGAATCCACCTACTCTCTTTCCTCCGACTTTGCCGGGGCGACAAGAGAAAAATTGCAGAAGGAATTTGGAAGTGACTTCCGTATGATCTATGAGATCAGTCCTGCCGGATGCCAGAGCCCCCGTGACCTTGTACGCCACTATGTCACCGAACCCGACTTCTGGCACGCGGACGGTGTGGAAGAGCTTTCCAACCGTCTGGTCTGTTCTGTGACAACTGCCAAAGTTGAAAAAATCGATTATGAACCTGTTTTCAAGAGCGAACAAAAGATCGTTTCCCTTCCCCGCAGACGCGCCTCCTATCAGGATTATATCAAGGCAAAAGCGGAATTGGAACGCCTGACTTCCATCATGCCTGAAAAAGAAGCCTTTATCGCTTTCTGCGATGAAACACACGCCAATGAAAGACTGGACGGTCACGGCCCCTACGATGACAAGAAACATCATTTCTCCCTCATCAAGATCGAAAAAGCTGTACTTGCCCGTTATGAAAATCAGGATGAAACTCCTTTCCTCACCTTCCCCATGAATGTGATCCGTATGGGAGATATCGCTATTGCCACCAACCCCTTTGAACTTTATCTCTACTTCGGTCAGATCATCAAGGCACGCAGTAAAGCCACCCAGACCTTCCTTGTGCAGCTGTGCAACGGTGCCTCCATCCATGCCGGTTATCTGCCCAGCCCCGACGGGGAAAAATTCGGCGGTTACGGCGGATTGATCGTCAATGGTCAGGTGGGTTCCGACGGCGGTTACAAACTTTGTGACGATACTGTGGAAGCCATCAACAAGATGTTTGAGGACTGATGAAATGAGTGACATACTTATCGGTTGGAGTGAAGCAGACATTACGCCGCCGATGGATAAAAAGGTAGCATTGTACGGGCAGTATTATACCCGTAATGCTGCCAAAATCCATTCCCGGCTGAAAACTGTTGCCGCCGCCTTTGATTCCGGAGAGGAGCAATTTATTACCGCTTCTCTGGATCTTGTAAACTTCCAGCAGGATTTCCACAGGAAGATCCGGGAGAAAGTTGCCGCGATCGAACCGGAGATCCAGCCGGAAAAGGTCTTTTTGAATGCCATCCACACCCACAACGGCCCTTCCGCCACACCTGTGGGACTTTCCGACATCTGGCGGGAACGGGATACAGACACCCTTTCTCCTGCGGATTATGTGGAATTTGTGATCCCGGTGATTGCGGAGAATATCGTAAAAGCATGGCGCAGCCGTAAAAAAGGCGGTATCATGCGTGCCTTCGGCAACGCCAGAATAGGACATTGCCGCAGAGCGGTTTACAGTAACGGCAAGGCGGAAATGTATGGAGATACCACAAGACGGGAT
The DNA here is from genome assembly GCA_017504325.1 of Lentisphaeria bacterium. Classification (GTDB taxonomy): domain Bacteria; phylum Verrucomicrobiota; class Lentisphaeria; order Victivallales; family UBA1829; genus RGIG5327. The sequence goes on from JAFVRL010000067.1 coordinate 1,937, forward strand.
TTTGTAGGTATGGAAGCCGGGGAAGATTCCGGAGTGGATATACTTTTCACCCTTGATGAAGAGGGGAAAAAGACCGGGATGTTCCTGAATGTGGCATGTCCCTCCCAGGTGATGGAGGCTACTTACGTTATCTCTTCCGACTTTGCCGGAAGAACAAGGGAACTCATGAAAGAGGAATACGGAAACGATTTCTGTATGATCTATCAGATCTCTCCTGCCGGATGCCAAAGTCCCCGTGACCTTGTGCGTCATTATGCAACTGAACCCGACTTCTGGCACGCTGACGGCGTGGAAAAAGTTGCCGGACGCCTGATGCAGGCAGTGAAAAGTGCCGATTACTATGAGGCAGACTATTCTCCCGTACTCAAACACACTTCCCTGCATGTGAAACTTCCCCGCAGACGCGCCTCCTATGAGGATTATATCAAAGCGAAAGCGGAATTGGCTCGTCTTACTGCCATTATGTCTGAAAAGGAAGCCTTTGCGGCATTCTGTGCGGAAACCCATGCCAATGAAAAGATCGACGGCCCCGGTCCTTATGACAGCAAACTGCACCATTTTGTCCTTATCAAAAATGAACAGGCTGTGATCAACCGTTATGAAGAACAGGATAAAGATCCTTTTCTGGGCTTCGATATGAATGTAGTGCGTCTGGGTGATATTGCCATGGCAAGCAATCCCTTTGAACTCTACCTCTATTATGGTCAGATGATCAAGGCACGCAGTAAAGCTGTCCAGACTTTCCTTGTGCAGCTGGCGGCAGGCGGCGATCATCCTTCCGGTTATCTGCCCAGTCCCGACGGGGAAAAGTTCGGCGGTTACGGCGGACTCATCATCAATGGTCAGGTAGGTTCCGACGGCGGTTACCTCCTTGTGGATACCACCGTGGAAGAGATCAATAAACTCTTTGATGAAAAAGGATCCTTATGAGTTACTATCTGGGAATCGACATCGGTACGACCGGAGTAAAAGCTGTTCTTTTCGATGAGAACGGTATTCCTGCGGGGACCGGACTTTCGGAATATACTCTTGAAACCCCCTCTCCCGACATTGTGGAACTGGATCCGGCAATTTACTGGGAATCCACCAAAAAAGCTCTTGCTCTGGCTGTGGCAAAAGCAAAGTGTGATCCGGCAGAAATCGTTTCTGCCGGGATCACAGGTCAGGCGGAAACGCTTGTCTATCTGGATAAGGAAGGCGATCCCGCAAGAAAAGCGGTGGTATGGCTGGATAACCGTGCCGGAGAGGAAGCGGAAATATTGAAGGAAAAGTTTACATCTGAAGAACTTTTCCGTATGTCCGGTCAGACGGATATGCTTCCCTGCTGGCCCGCCGCAAAGATCCTGCACCTCAAACGCCATGAGGAAAAAGTTTTTGCTTCCACAGCAAAATATCTTATGGTGGAGGATTATATTTTGTGGCGTCTTACAGGGGAATTTGCCACCTGCCGGGGGATGCTGCCCTCTACGGAATATTATGACATCCGTACAGCTTCCTGGTATGCTCCCATGCTGGAGTTTCTGGGGATCACGGAAGAAAATCTCCCCCGCCTTACGGATGCAGGGGAATGTGCCGGGATCGTGAAAGAAAATGATTCTCTGCTTCCTGCCGGATGTGTTGTTACCTTGTGTCCCATCGACCATGTATGCGGCAATCTGGGCAGCGGATGCTGTGAAAACGGTATGATTTCGGAAACAACCGGCTGTACGCTTGCTTTATGCGCTCCTTTTGACCATATCGTTTATGATGTGGCAAAACAGGTAAGCACTTATCTGGGCGGTAAGAAAGGTTCTTTTGTACTGCTGCCCTGGGCGCCCACCGCAGGAATGCTTCTCAAATATTTCCGGGATAATTTTGCTTCCGATCTGGACTATAAGGAATTTGACGTTCAGGCGGCAAAAATAAATGCCGGAAGTGACGGGCTGATCATCCTCCCCCACATGGCGGGAGCGGTCTCCCCGGACTGCAATCCGGATGCAAGAGGGGTGCTGTACGGTCTTACTTTGGCTCATACAAAGGGGCATATTGCAAGAGCGTGCATGGAAAGTATCGCCTATCTTCTGAGAGATAATCTGGAGGCAATGAAAAAGGCGGGTCTGACAGTAAAGGAATTGCGCAGTCTCGGCGGCGCATCCAAAAGCAAACTCTGGTTGCAGATCAAAGCGGATGTACTCAATGTACCTGTTACTGTTACCGAATGTGCCGAAGCCACCAGTCTGGGAGCCGCTATTTTCGGAGCAGTTGCCGCAAACGTCTTCTCCACTTCAGCCGAAGGGGTGGAAAAGATGGTGAAGAAGGGGGAAACCATTTATCCCTCAAAAGATGTGGAAATGTATGAAAAATGTTTTGCAAAATACAAAACAGTCAATTCTCTTCTCATGCCCACATTCGGAAAATGAAAACAAAATGCAAATATAAACACAACGGAGAAAAAAAATGAGAAAAATCAAAGCCGGTTTCGTAGGTTTCGGAGAGGTGAATACTCCTCCTGAATTTATTGTGGAACGCTGCCGTGTGGCGGCAGATGAACTTATCAAACGGGGTGTGGAACTTTTTGAAACAGCTCCCGTAAGTGATGATCCTGAAGGAAAAAATGCCGAAAGAGCCGTAAAGGAACTTTCCGCCGCCGGGGATTTTGATGCATTGGTCGTCTGTGTCGCCGGGTGGATCCCCACATGGGCTGTCATCAAAACCATCGAACCCTTCAAACACAAACCCATGCTTCTGTGGGGCTTGAGCGGCTGGCGCGCAGACGGTCACTTTGTGACAACTGCCGATCAGGCAGGAACTACAGCATTGCGCAAACCGATGGAAGACATGGGATTCAACTTCAAATATCTGGTGAACTTCAAAGATTCCGCCCCCAGATATGATGAAGCCGTCACCTTCCTTGCCGCCTGTCGCGCCGCCTCTATGATGAATGAGGCGAAAATCGGTATGGCAGGATATAGAGATATGCGCCTTTACGGTACACTTTATGATGGTTCCGCCCTGAAAAGTGCCATCGGAGCAGAGATCGAACACTTTGATCTTCTCGAGATCAAAGAACTTATGGAAAATCTTTCTGCCAACGATATTGCCGCTGGAGCAGATCATATCAATAAGGAATGGGATTTTGTGAAGGCTCCGCAGGAAGGAACTGTGGAAAATTCTGTGAAGGTGGCTCTTGCCTTTATGGAAAAGATCAAAGAACGCTCCTATGATGCCTTCTCCTTCTGCGATGTGGACGGCGTAAAGAAACTTCTGAAATTCGCCCCCGCAGGAGCCATGACTCTTCTGCATGATAAAATGGATATCCCCACCGTTCCGGAAAACGATTCTTACGGAGCTGTCACCCAGCTCATTGTAAAATATCTTACCGGAAAGAGTCCTGCCTATCTGGAATTCTATGAATTTACAGAAAAATCCGCCCTTATGGGAGTACCGGATTATGTGCCTTCCTCCATTGTGGACGGCAAAGTAACGGTCATGCCCAATGCCTTCGGTTCTTTCGGGGAAGGATTGCTGAATGTTTCCAAACTGAAGACCGGTATGGTTACCATTGCCCGTCTGACCAGTGTGGATGGCATTTTCACCATTCATACTGCGCTTGGTACAGCAAAGACTCCTGAAAAATGGGAAGAAGCCGGATGGACACCGCCTGCTCCCCAGCTGCCCAGTCTGGAAGTTGTCTTTGACTTCCCCTCTGAAAACTTCATTCAGGATGTAATGGGTCAGCACTACATTATTTCTTACGGTGACAACAGAGATCTCATCAGAGAATTCTGTGCTGTGAAAGGGATCTGCTATCTGGAAGCGGAAGCATAAGAAGATCTGAATGATATGATTTTCCGGGATGGGGTTGCTTAAGTAAGCTCCATCCCGTTTTTTCCTGTCAGAACGGTAAATAACAGTCTGTAAGTTTATATCAATACAGATTTTTCAGGAAAAGTTTCCGTATCTTCAGGTAGTGTGTATCAGATTCAGCCCCATTCTGTTACATATGTAAAGATATGTTATGGGAATATTATGGGGAATGTGAACCATAAAGGAATGAGTTAAGAATTAAAAATAAATGTTTTATCTATTTTTTCTTTATTTTTCTTTATTTTTCTTTATTATTTGCTTGCTTTTTCTCTTTCATGACATATATTATCCATTGTTAATAAAATCAGGTCTGAAAAGTGGAATGCATGGAAATGAATAGCAGATCAATAATGTGAATCAGTAAAAGGCGTACTTGTGCTTACTCAAGGATCTTATATGGATAATACAGACAAAAAAATACCGTCAAAACAGACAGCAGTAAATTCTGTGGCAGATGACGAAGTGACGATGAAAAATGCTCGTGAACGCAGAAAAGAGGGGCGTTTTCATACCGGAGATCTGGTCATGGATCGCTATAAAATTCTTACCGAACTCGGTCAGGGCGGTATGGGGGTTGTTTACAAGTGCTTTGATGAGGATGCAGGAATTGAGATCGCGCTTAAAGCTCTTCCTCCGGAATTGAGTCATAACACTCTGGAAATGGAAGATATTAAAGAAAATTTTCAGCTTGTTCATAATCTGCATCATCCCAATATCGCAAGCTCCAATACATTAGAGAAGGACAGATATAACGGTAATTATTATCTTATCATGGAATGTTGCGAAGGGGAAGATTTGCGTCGTTGGATACGCCGTAAACGCAAAGAGGGGAATTTAAGTCTTGAGGAAATTTTACCGGTAATCAAACAGGTTGCCGAGGCGTTGGATTATGCACACGAAATGAAGATCGTTCACCGGGATGTTAAACCCGGTAATATTATGATAGATCAATTCGGTAAGATCAAAGTCCTTGACTTCGGGCTGGCTGCACAGATCCATACAAGTATGACCCGTGTGAGTATGGCATATCACGGAACATCAGGTACCGGACCGTATATGGCTCCGGAACAGTGGGAAGGACAGGCGCAGGGAGCAATGGCGGATCAATATGCATTGGCGGTCATTGCTTATGAGATGCTTGCCGGTCATACTCCTTTTGAAAGTACAGATGCTGCTGTTTTGCGTGAGGCGGTTCTGAAAAGTGAGGTGAAACCGTTGGAAAATGTTCCGAAAACAGTTGATAATGCGATTCAGCGTGCTTTGAGCAAAGATTCTTCAGCGCGTTTTGCGAGCTGTTCCGATTTTGCTGCTGCACTTGGTGGAAAAAAGTTCAAAAGTATTAAAACACAGATAAATCCAGCAGATAAGTTCAAATGGATGGCGGCAGTGCTTGTTTTTATTTTCCTTTGTATCATTGGATCGGAATACTATTTTTTGGATAAACAAAAGAAGGAACAGCTTCTTCAAGCCCGTCTTGCTGCGGAAAAAGCTGAACGGGAACACCGGGAACAGCTTCTTGCAGAACAACGGAAAAAAGAGGCAGAGCGTATTGCTGCGGAAGAAGCTGAAAAAGCACTTTTGAAGAAGAAACTTGCAGAGGCAGAAAAAATACGGCAGGAATTGCTTGCAAGGCAGGCTGAAGAGAAACTGGACAACGAGAATGCCCTGTTAAAGGTTGAACTGAAAGAAAAAATTGCCATCATCAAACAGAATAATTATGACCGGGAGAAATCTTTCAGTCAGAAAATCAGTGATATGAATATTGCTTATTGCACTGCAGCAGAGGCAAAATTACCGATTACTGCCAATAAAAAATACAAAGAAGCCAAAAGATTGGCGGATTGGATTTTGCTGCACGGAGAATTATGTAAAAATACAAACCGCTTCAAAGCACTCGCAGAAAAACGGAAGATTGAGGCAGAAGAATGCGAACCTTTAGTGTATGCAAAGGTTTTGTACAACGAGGCAATGACTGCTTACCGGACGGCAGTGACTTTTTATGGCAATAGAAAATTTGCTGAAGCGCAGAAGAATTTTGAAGTGGCTGTAAAGGGATTTGAGAATACCCGAAATACGGCAATTGATGGAAAACTGCAGTTTTTGATCATGGAAGCTAAAAAAGCTGAACAGACAAAGAATTGGGGTGAACTGAAAAAATATGCGGAAAAGATGAGATCTTACAATCCGATATTGGCGGAACAATTTACCAATAGGGCAGAAAAGGAATTGAGAATTCTTGCCGTTCAGAAAGAGTTGATTGCTGCCCGTAATGCCCGAAAACAGAAAATTTGGCGGAATGTATATAATAATGCTGTGAAAATATTGAAAATTGACAGTGCCAATATTGAGGCGCAGAAATTGAAAACGGAGGCGGAGAATAATTTTGAGCCTACTCTTGAGATTATTGCTACTGTTGACGGAAAGCGGGTGCCGGCAATAGTCAGATTCGGTAATAAGGATTTTAAGACTTTAAATTATAATTTTGATAAGTTA
>JAFVRL010000068.1 GCA_017504325.1 Lentisphaeria bacterium
CAGGTATTTGAAAAATATTTCTCCGGTAATTTGAACTTTTACGGAGAAACAGGAGAAAGACCAGTCTGCCGGAAACCGGGATTTTTTTCCGGAAGCAATGTATCAGTACAGAAAAAAAACTATTGTCAGGAGAAATATAAGATGAAATTTTTATGTCCGGTCTGTCAGGGGGTCGTATCCGCCGACCAATCCCTTATGGGACAGCAGGTACAGTGCGGACACTGTGCCAACGCCATTACTGTTCCTGAAACAAGAATCTCCCCCGGTGCCATCATCGGTGACTTTGTGATCCAGCAGGAGCTGGGGATCGGGGGAATGGGTGTGGTCTATCTTTCCCATCAGCTCTCTCTTGACCGTCCGGCGGCGTTGAAACTGCTTTCCAGAAATTATGCGGAAAATACCGGCTTTGTGGAAGGATTTATCAAAGAAGCACGCTCCGCGGCGAAACTCAATCACCCCAATATTGTGCAGGCGTATGCCGTAGGGGAAGATGAAGGGATCTTTTATTTTGCCATGGAGTATATCGACGGACTAACCATGAAAGAAGTCCTTGAAAAAGAGACTCTTATCGCTCCTGACAGAGCCATCTCCATTATTGAACAGATCGTCAATGCACTGGATTATGCCTGGAAAGAAGAACGGCTTATCCACAGAGACATCAAACCGGATAATATCATGCTTACCTCCTCCGGCAGAGCAAAACTTGCCGACCTGGGGCTTGCAAAAATGGCAGAAGATCCTGAAATGGAAGGGGATACCGTCATGGGAACTCCCCAGTATATCAGTCCGGAACATCTTACAGGGGAACCCATGGATCTGCGCAGTGATATTTACAGTCTGGGGGCAACCTTTTATCAATTCGTCACCGGTGAATTTCCTTACACCGGCAGCAGTGCTGTTGAAATAGCCCAGCAGCATCTTACCGGAAATCTGCGTCCGCCGGATCAGCTCAATGCCAATCTTCCCGCCGGATTATCGGATGTGATCGTCAGGATGATGGCTCCCCATGCTGAAGCACGGTACGGTTCCGCAGAGGAACTGCTGAAGGATCTCCGGGATGTAAAAAACGGGCAATTTCCTGCACATAAAGCGGCAGAAGCGCAAAAAAGTCTCAAAACGATCCTTCCGCAGGCTGCCCCTGCCATTCCGGTAACACAGTCCATCCCGGTTGTTCCTGCAGTACGAACTGTACCCCAAGCTCCTGCTGCTCCTCAAGCTCCGCAGGGACTTGCCATTCCCCAAGCTCCTGCTGCTCCTCAAGCTCCGCAGGGTCTTGCCATTCCCCAAGCTCCCGCTGCTCCTCAAGCTCCGCAGGGTCTTGCCATTCCCCAAGCTCCCGCTGCTCCTCAAGCTCCGCAGGGTCTTACCATTCCCCAAACTCCCGCTGCTCCCCAAGCTCCGCAGGGTCTTGCCATTCCCCAAGCTCCCGCTGCTCCTCAAGCTCCGCAGGGACTTACCATTCCCCAAGCTCCCGCTGCTCCCCAAGCACCTGCCGCACCTAAACTTGGCGGTCCGGGAGGTTTGACGCTCAAAAAAGAAGAAAAGAAAAAAGAAGAACCTCCCAAAGAAGAGAAGAAAGATGCCTCCGCCAAACCGGAGGAAAAAGATAAGGGGAAAGATAAAGAAAAAGACAAGAAAAAAGAAAAGACTGATCTTGCCAATCCCCTGATGAAAGAGAGACAGGAAAAACAGAAAAAGAAAAAACAGAAAAAAACATTGATCTCTCTCGGTATCGTTATTGTTATCCTGCTTCTTCTTGCTGCCGCAGTTTTTATTATCGGAGTGAACAAAGTCAGAAATTCTGCGACGGAACTTTATAGCACAGTTGCAGTAAAAGCAAACCTCGCTCCGCTGGAGAGCGCAAAAGAAGAGTCTCCGCTGGTAAAAGAGATGAAAAAATTGCTTGCAAAACTGGAGGAGGGACAGCTTTCCGACAAGGCACTCCATGACAGTTGTGAGGAATTTCTGGCTGCAAAACCCGATCCTGTTACGGAAGAGGAACTTCAGCTTTATACAAAGATCCGCATGATATTTGCTCCGGTGGATGACAAAATGTTCAAAGAGAAGAGACGGGAAGCAAACGACGATTATCAGGCAAAAGAAGCCTCCATGCGCCGTCTTGCTGCAGAAGCAAAAGTTGCAGCGGAAAAGAAAGCATGGCAGGAAAAACAGAACAGAGAAAAGGAAGCGAAAGAAGCTGAAATAAAAAGACTCAATGCCAGCAGAACCGCCTGGGCAAAAAATGTGGAAAGAAAGATCCAGACCAAACGCCATCAGGAAATGTTGAAGATCCGCAGAGAGTTTTATGATCTGTTCTATGATTTCACCACAACGATCCGTGCAAAACAGACGGCAATCAAACCGCTTCTGGCAGCAGCAAATAAATTAAACGGCAATCCGACACAGGAAGAGGCTCCGGATTTTCAGGAAGCAAGAAAGATCCTGGGAAGAATCTCTGTCCTGCGCCCGGATACGGTCAAACTGCGTTCAGAAATCACAGCAGCATATAACGCACAGGGTACATTATACCGGATAGACAAAACCATGCAGACAGGAGATAAAAGATTTTCCGGTGTCAGTGTGATCATCCGGAACAGATCCTGCAAAGTGGAAAAGATCGAAAACTTTACCATTTACGCCAGGATCCCCGGGCTCTCCCAAGTCTATACCATTACCTTTAACGAATTCCGGGATACTGCGCCGGGTCAGTTCCGTAAATTTATCCACGAGGCATTCGGCCGCTATGGAACAAATATGGAAGCACATCTGCCGGCATACTTTGCCTTCAACGGGGATATAAAAATGGCATCCTTCCTGGGAGAAGGTCCCAATGCTGATCCTGCGGCTAAACGGAATCTGACAAATTTCTATAAAAATTGTTTTGATTATGTTTTGAAGCAGAACAAAAACAATAAAGAGATGAAGGCAAAACTTGTGAAAGCTGTGGGTGAAACCCAGAGTTACCATGATTATCTCTTCCCCCCGAAACCGGCAGCAAGAAAACCGGCAGCAAGAAAACCGGCTCCGAGAAAGCCGGCACCCAAAAAAGCTGCACCTAAAAAGAAATGATCTGCTTCCCTCCTGTCATCCTGTCCGGGGGGAATATTTTGAACAAACAGAAAAACTACTTGAAATATATCATATCACGGAGGAAAGAAAAATGGATATGAACAGAAGTTATCAGAACCCGCTTACAGGCCGCTATGCCGGCAAAGAAATGAGTTACAACTGGTCTCCCCAGAAGAAACATTCCACATGGAGAAAGTTGTGGATCGCTCTTGCAGAGTCCGAAAAAGAGCTGGGCTTGGATATTACCGATGAACAGATCGCCGAAATGAAATCCCATATTGAAGATATCGACTTTGAAGCCGCCGCCGCAAAAGAAGCGGAATTGCGTCACGATGTGATGAGTCATATCCATGTTTTCGGTGCATTGTGTCCCAAAGCGCGTCCCATCATCCATCTGGGAGCCACCTCCTGCTTTGTCACGGACAATACGGAACTTATCCAGATGCGTGACGGGTTGAAGATCGTTCTGGGCAAACTGGCAAAAGTTATTGAACTGTTGGCAAAATTTGCGGAAGCAAACAAAGATATGCCTACCTTGGGCTTCACCCATTACCAGCCTGCCCAGCTTACCACTCTGGGGAAACGCTTTGCCCTTTATCTTCAGGACTTTGTAATGGATGCCCAGAGAGTGCGTGAAGAGATCAAACTTATCCCCTTCCGCGGGGTGAAAGGTACTACAGGAACCCAGGCAAGTTTCATGGAACTCTTCCAGGGCGATGAAGAAAAAGTCAGAACTCTTGACAAACTTGTTTCCAACAGAATGGGCTTTGATTCCTCTATTGCATTGAGCGGTCAGACCTATACAAGAAAAGTGGATTTCAATGTTCTCAATGTTCTTGCGGGGATCGCCGCAAGTGCCTACAAGATGTGCGGCGATATCCGGCTTCTTGCCAACCTTAAAGAGATCGAAGAACCCTTCGGAAAATCCCAGGTGGGTTCCAGTGCCATGGCTTACAAGCGCAATCCCATGCGTTCTGAAAGGGTCTGTTCTCTCTCCCGTTATCTTATGAACCTTCCTGCCAATGCTGCCATGACTCATGCCACCCAGTGGTTTGAACGCACACTTGACGACTCTGCCAACCGCCGTATTGTGCTTGGAGAAGCCTTCCTTACAGCGGATGTGGTACTTTCCCTTGTGGCAAATATCGTGGATGGTCTTCAGGTATGGCCCCAGGTGATCCATTCCCGCATCATGTCCGAACTGCCCTTCATGGCAACAGAAAATATCCTGATGGAAGCGGTGAAAGGGGGCGGAGACAGACAGGATCTGCATGAAGCCATCCGCAGTCATTCCATGGAAGCAGCCAAAGTAGTGAAAGCGGAAGGAAAACCCAACGACCTTATTGAAAGACTTGCCAAAGATCCGCTTTTTGCGAAAGTAGCTCCGCATTTTGCTGAGATGCTCGATCCGAAAAAGTTTATCGGCCGCGCCCCCTCCCAGG
>JAFVRL010000069.1 GCA_017504325.1 Lentisphaeria bacterium
AATAAAACAGACAGTAAAACCATCTCTGCCTCCGACAGCAAGGAACGCAGACGGGAACGGGCGCAGAAACGGCAGGAACTTTCCAAAGAAAAACGCAAACTGGAAAAAAATGTTGCCGATCTGGAAGAAAAAATCACCAAAGCGGAAGAGGAAAAAGAAGAGATCATCAATCTTCTTGCCTCCCCCTCCCCCGAAAAGAATTTTTCCGATTTGAGGAAAAAACTGTGGGATCTGGAAGAATTTATCGAAAAGACCACTCTTGCATGGGAAAAAAATGCTTCTTTACTGGAAGAACTCATGGTCAAATATAATGAGATCCATGAGGATTGAGGGAAGTACGGATTGGTACGGAGTGGTACGGATTAGTACGGAGAAAGCCGGAGTAGTAAACCGGGAAAGCAAAATTACTTTCTGCCTTTTCCTTTATTACGGTGTTCTCTGGCAAAAGCGGCAGGAGTCACGCCTATTCTTTTCTTGAATTCCCTTGTAAAGAAAGGAATATTATTATATCCGCACAAATTTGCCACATCGGAAACGGCAAGATCCTCCCGCATGAGATACCATTTCGCCATTATGATACGCTGTTGAATAAGATATTCGACAGGGGAGCAGTTTTTTTCTTTCATAAAAAGATTGTATAAAGTGCGTACCGATACACCGCAATCAGCGGCAAGAGAGCTTGTGGTATATTTTCTTGCGGGCAGTCTTGCCATAAGATAAGTGATTCTTTTAAATTCATTGCTTTTATCATGCCATTCGCATTGTCTGGCAATTTCTGTGATAAGAGAATAACAGAGTGTGGAAATGGTATGTAAAGTATATTCATTCTGTTTTTCACACTCCTGCCGGATACGGGCAAAATATTCCTGAACTCTCTGCAATTCCGATAAATTCAGCAAAACCATTTCCGCAAGGATCCCGTGATCCATAAGAAGAGCAACAAGAGGTCCGGGATGAAAAACGATATATTTTCTTACCGCAGTTTCCTGTCCCCGGTTTTCCAGAAAGAAATTCTGCCGGGGATGACACAGAAAAACATCGCCTTTTTTCAATATTTTTTTCTGTTCACCGTAACGGAAAGAGAGTTCCCCATCCGAAATAATGCTGCACTCATAATAAGGTTGAAGCCCGTTTTCAACAGTTCCGCCGGAAGCAAAGGATTCTTCCCCGATACAATGCATTCCCAGAGCAAATTTATGGATCCCTCTTCCGGCACTGCTGTCCACATATCTTTTCACTCTCACGGAAGGATCTCCGGAAATCCGCTCTATATCATAATAAGTATAAAGTTCTTTTTCTGCCATAAAAGCATCCTGTTTTTTGCCGGATAATGCAAGTTTTCCGTCTTGCAATAATCCGTTTTCCATATATAATATATGGTAGAAATAATAAATTTCAACTAAAAAGGGAAAAAAGATGAAACGCAATTACAGAAAAAATTTTACTCTTATTGAATTGCTTGTTGTTATAGCGATCATCGCCATTCTTGCCAGTATGCTTTTACCTGCATTAGGCAAAGCAAGGGAACAGGCATACGCCATCAAATGTATCAACAATCAGAAGCAGATCGGGCTGTGGCTGGTATCTTACAGCAGTGATTACAAAGAGTGGAGTATAGGTTCCTACCGGGGCTATATCCATAATCCGGCAGGAAAGCAGGATAAAGATAAAGCTATGTGGGTCTCCTTCTTCAACAGGGATTCTACGGCTTGTGTCGTGCCGTATTTCAACAACAGCTCCATACAGAAATTTCTTCATTGCAATACTGCCGCCAATAAAACCAACAGTTATGTAAACAAAGTAACCGGCGGGGACGGCTACATGGGGTATTATTCCATCCAGCAGTATTTGTGTGCTGAAAAAGACAGGAAACAATATAATTGGATAACAAGTAACGGTCATATATTTTTCAAGCCCTCCACCGTCAAACTCCCCAACCGGGCATTTTGGGTGCAATGTGCCAATAAATATGCTTCTGATTCTTACAAATTCTATCACAACAGTGCAAATTTACTCCTGTTTACTGATCTGACAGTAAAAAAACTCTATTTGCGGGATATATATAATACCACAAGTAAATCTATAGTTTGGAACTATTATCCTGCAAGCGGAAGCCCCAAGCTGACCAATTTTTAATAAAAAACAAATCATAAATAATAAAAACAAGGAAAAAAATGAGTAAAAAAAGATTTTTCACCTTCGCAGCAACATTGCTTTTTGCTTCGGTATGTTCTGCGGATTTCAATCTTGCGGAAAATGGTAAAAGTTCCTGTAATATCGTGGTAAAAAAAGATGCCCCCCTGCCCGTATCCTTCGGAGCAAAGGAACTTGCCCTTTTTACAGAAAAAGTAAGTTCAGCAAAGATCCCGGTAACAAACAGTGCCGTGAAAAATGCAAAAAATATTTTTGTAGGTACTCTTGCCGATAAGGATCTTGTAAAAAAATCCGGTATCGACGCAAAAGAATTGAAAGAGGATGGTTTCGCCCTCACGGTAAAAAACAATGTCATTTATATTGTGGGGCAGAATCCCAGAGGAGCGTTGTACGGCTGCTATGAGATCGTGAAAAAATATGCCGGAGTGCGCTTCCTCTTTCCCGGTGAGGATGGTACTTACTATTCTGCAAAAAAGAGTATCTCCATTCCGGAACAGAATACCATTAAAAACCCTTACTTGCGTTACCGCCTTCTCCAGTGCGGCGACGAGATCAATGGTGCAACCTTTCTTGCAAGAAACAACCTTTTCGGCAGTAAGGGAGCATGGCATTTCTTTGATAAGAAAGGCAGACGCACCAGAACTGCCGAACTGTTTGAATCTGTGGCTGTAAAGACCAATGCCACTGCCGGAAACTCCCATATCCAGAGTGCCATGATGAGCGGTTGGCAGGGGAAAAAAGCCTTTGAAAAACTTTATAAGGAACATCCGGAATATTTCCCCCTTATCGGCGGCAAACGCATCCTCATCCATCACGGTGGAGACCCAAATCCCTGTATCAGCAATCCCGGACTGCTTGACCTTATGGCAGAAAATCTTTATAACCGCATAAAGGGCAAATATGGCGCACAGGAACACGTAACGATCGGCAACAACGATACCACCACATGGTGTGAATGTGCCAACTGTAAAAAACTGGATGATCCCGCCACCGCCGGAACAAAAGGGGCAAGAGCCAACCGTTACTGGTATTTTGTCACCGAAGTAGCCAAAAGAGTATGGGCAAAAGATCCCTCCATCAATCTTGGCGGCTGGGCGTATCAGGATTTCTGGTATCCTCCCACGAAAGTAAAAGTCGATCCCCGGTTGCGGGTCATTATTTCTTTCAACAATCAGTGCTGGAAACATACCATCACCGATAAAAAATGTACGGTCAATGCGGAACTTTTGCGGATCATGGCGGCATGGAAAAAGACAAAACACCCCTTCATCGTCAACCGGGATGAGATCGCCGCAAACGGGGCGGTTGGTTCCAACTTCCTTCCCTCGGAAAGAGTTCTCTATGAAAATCTGAAAAGTTATCCCGCAATCGGATTTTCCGGTACATATTTCTGTGTAGGCTCCCCCTTCCCCGCTTTCAATAAGAGAACCATAAACAGAGAACCCTATTTCGGGAAGAATTACCGTTATGCCGCCATGTGGCAGACCTGTTATATTTCCGCTCAATATATGTGGGATATAAATTGTGATTTTGATAAACTTTATGAAGAAGCCAACTCTCTTTATTACGGTAAAGCATGGGAGGGCGGATATAAAGAATTCAGAAAACTTCTCACAAAATACTTCCTTGAATCTCCCGGCTGTATGGGCTGGGGACAGGGTGCGCCTCTGGGCAGATGTCTGGATCAGGCGGGAAGCGAGGAAAAACTTGTTTCACTCATGGATAAGGCTGTGGAAGCGGCAAAGACCGATAAAGATCCCAGAAGCCTTAAACACATCCTTCAGGCAAAAGAGATCTTTGAAATGACCTGGCGCAAACAGAGAAAAAATTACCTTGACAACTTTAAGGAACTCAATGTTTACCGCCGTACCGCCCCCATAAA
>JAFVRL010000070.1 GCA_017504325.1 Lentisphaeria bacterium
CTCATCAACTAATCTGTTTAGTGTTGCTGCTGTTTTTCCAGCTGCACGTCTAAGACCTGCAGCATCTTGCATGATTACCAAAGAAAAACCAATTGAAACTGCAAATAATAATGAACCCTGAAGACGGGGCAGGCGGTTGCCTGCTTCCAGGGTAAGATAGACCAGTTTTTCGATCATAAGGACTGCTCCGCAACTGTCGTAACCATCCAGTTGATGAAAATTTTTATGCAATTCCTCAAAAATGGCAAGAAGAGCTGAACCGGATTGCCTTTGAAGCGGAACACTGCCGGCAGGAAAGGTCTCCTGCAATGCTGTGATGATGCGTCTGCCCCGTTCCCCGGTGAAATCCACCCATAAATGACGGTAATGTCTTTTGGCAGGAAGGTGGTGAAAGCAGAAATAACTGGAAAAATCCCCGTTCCAGAAGAGAACGGGAGCTTTCAGATGCAAGGTACGGTTTTCCAGTTCCAGCAATACTTCCCCTTCCGCAATCATTTCCAACGAAAACAGCCCGGTCTTATTAGGGGATTGACGGTGCAGATAATTGCCGGAAAATTCCACATCACTTACGGAACGGATGGAAAGATCGTCAAAATACAGATTGCTGCTGTTGGTATTGCCTGCCATTTTTCTTCCTGTTTTGTTTTTCTGATGGGAAAATATAGCATTGCGGCAGGTAAAATGCAAAAAAAATACTGTGGAAAAACCGTATTTTTTCTGTATTTATCCATCTTGTATCAAAATAATGGTATTTTATATCATTTTACGCAACTTTTTTATGAAAAACATCTTTGCAATCTCCGGGAAGATGAGTATAGTAATACCATAACTCAAAAATAACCGGTATGACTGATACCGGAAAAAAGAAAAGGAGAAATTATGAAAAACGGTAAATTACAGGCTGCCGTCATCGGTCTTGGCGAAGGTTTCCGCCATGTTAAAGCATTCAAAACCAACGCTGATTATGACCTTGTTGCGGTTTGTGATCCCCTGCCCGAACCTCTGCCGCCCCACATGGCTGCAAGACTTGCTGAATGGGATCTTGCCAATACAACAAAAAGATATTATGACTATAAAGAGATGGTAAACGATCCTGAAATCGATGTTGTTTCCGTTACCTCCCCTGACTATTTCCATGCGGAACAGTCCATTGCTCTTCTGGAAGCCGGCAAAAACGTTCTCTGCGAAAAACCCATGACACTGGATCTGGGGGAGGCTGCCGCTATTGCTGAAGCTGTCCGCCGCACCGGAAAAAACTTTATGATCGCTCACCCCACAAGATATACTCCCGCTTTCATCCTTGCTAAAAAGATGATCGCAAGAGGCGATATCGGGGAACTCTTTATGGCTGAAACTGAATACGCCCACAACTACCGTCATGTAGGCGGCGTCGGCGGATGGAGAAAAGATGCCAGACGCGATCCCCTGCTGGGCGGCGGCTGTCACGCTGTGGACTTCCTCCGCTGGGCTGTGGATGATCTTATTGATGAATCCTTTGCTTACGGCACAAAGAAAGGTCTTGCAGACTGGCCCATCGACTTTGACTCCTACTTTGCCCTTTATAAGTTCAAAAACGGCGTGATCGGTAAAGTCATGTGTTCCACAGGTCTTTCCCGTCCCTACACCATGAGAAGCGTGTTCTACGGTACAAAAGGAACCATTATCTGCGATAACCTTTCCGGCAAAATGCAGCTTTCCAGCGTGCCGTTCTTTGACAGTCCCAACGATTCCACTCCCTTCATCGACATCCCCGTGGAAGTCAACAACCACAATGTGGAATCCCAGGTGAAACTTATGGCTGACATCATTCTCCGCGGTGCCAAAAATACTGCCGACGTAGTGGAAGGAGCCAGAACAGTTGCCGCCTGTGCCGCCGCTATCGAATCCGCCCACACCGGCAAACCCGTCAAGGTGCGTAACGATTTCTGAACAAAAAGGTGAAAAATGGCGAAAGTCGAATTAAAAACTCCTGAAGAACATTTTGAATATGTCAGGGGGATGGTACGCCTTTCTTTCTTTTTCGCAAAGAAATATCTGGAGAAAAAGTTCCCGGAGAACTCCATTGGTGAGATCATCCGGGATCATACTCCGGCTCTGTATCATGGGTTGAATTACACGGATCACCAGACAAAGTGGGATAATCCAGCCTGTAATAAGATCCTTGCGAAAGCCGATGAGTTATCCCATCTTACCGCAGAAGATTTTGAGGAGGAGATGTGGAAAAGTGTGGAAGATCACGCACGGGAACGGGCGGAGATCAACTACCCCAATGCGGTGGGGATCAAAGCCCCTGCCTCCTGGCATTGCGGCAGTCTGACTTACGATCCCCCCAACCCCCATATCCAGCCCGGATATATGGTTTTTCACATTGCCAACGGAACCTGTCCCTATTCCATTTTTGACGATCCTTCCTATCTGCCCTTCTGCTTCCGCCTTCTGATGAAGGAAACGGAAGTAAAGTATGATGCAGTGGGGCTTTATACTGTCACCTGGCTCAATTCCAATCCCAGATGGCTGAAATATTTTCCGCAGGAATGGATGGATAATATGCAGGAACCTGATTATGCCAGACTGGAAACTCCCGGCTGGAGTTTCGGGGACTGGGGACAGCTTGTCACCGGAAGGGGTACCATCAATAAAAAGGTGGAAGAGCTTGTCAGAACGGAAGGCAGACTCAAATATCTTGCTTTGCGTTCCACCTGTTCCTATGCCAATCTGAAAAAACATCTTGATGAGAATTTCTCATAAAAAAGATTTTTTTCTGTATGGAGAGCTGCTGCCGGAACTGAAAA
>JAFVRL010000071.1 GCA_017504325.1 Lentisphaeria bacterium
CTGTTCCGTCTGATATTTTTCTGCGAGAAGATCCAGATCCCGCATCAAAGCAGCCGGACCGCAGGAAATATAAATAACAAAACCGGCCTCCGCATCAAGAAGCATTTTCAATGCATTCGGAGCCAGCCCGGTGCGGGGGGGATCCACAAGCAGAAGACTCTGCCGGGGCAACCTCTTTTTCCCGAAAAGAGAGTTCATCATTTTTCCCGCATCTCCGGCGTGGAAAGTACATAAATTTTCCACGGAATGCAGTCTGGCATTTTCCTTTGCAAGACGGATGGAGGCAGGATCCAGTTCGATCCCGCAAGCAGTCATTTGATATTTTTCCGCCGCAAGGATGGAAAAGATCCCGCAGCCGCAATACAGTTCCAGAAGATACTCCGCCCCGCAGCTTCTGGCAAGAAGAAGGAATTTTCCGATCAGTTTCTGTGCCATAACAATATTGATCTGAAAGAAAGAGTGCATTTCCACCTGAAAAAGCCCGTATTGCCCCAGATCTTCCGTAAGGATCATTTTCCGTTTGCTTTTATCTGTAAAAAAATGTACGCCATCCTTCTGCGTCCAGCGGAAGGTGATCTTTTCAGCATTTTTTTCCAGATTTTTCCGCCACATATCATCCTGAAGGAAGGCATTGATCTCCTGCCGTGCAATGGGGCAGGCAATTACAGGAATTGCGGTGTGATTATCCCGTCCCACATAACAGAGGGTGTCTTTGGAAAGGTGAAAAGATACTTTATTGCGCCAGGAAGTCCGGCTTTCCGCGCCGACAGGCGGCAGGATCTCTTTCACTTTCATTTTTTTCAACCGTTCAACGAAAGCAAGAAGCTGTTTATGTTTCCATTCCAGTTCCAGAGAATACTCCATCATCCGGTAAGGACATCCGGGACACTCTGAAGAGCAGAAAGGAACGATCCTGCCGGAACTTTCCTTCAGGATCTCTGTAATTTTTCCGTAAGAATAATTTTTTTTCTCTTCCAGGATCTCCGCTCTGACCTTTTCACCGGGCAGAGCATCGTACAGAAAACAGACTTTGCCCGATCCTCTCCGGGCAACAGCATTTCCGCCGAAAGCAAGGGAATGTATTTCAAGTTCTTCAGAAACAGACGGCATAAAAATCCTTCCCTGATGGTTATTTCCCGTATCTTATCCGGAAAGGAGATGTTTTCAGCATTCCTTTGAAATATGCTCCGAGACTTCTGGAACATTTTTCCGGAGAGCCTTCCCCGTTACCGGCAAGAAGATATTTTTCCACAAAGAGATTCATCTCGGAAAAAGTGATGACCAGAGGCAGTTTACCTCCGGTACAGATCTCTTTTCCCATTGCCTCATAGATGGCATCCACACAGGCGGCACACCGTGCGAGAACAGGCGCAAGCACAAGCTCCGTTATGGGCAGTTCTTCCTCTCCGGTTCCTCCGGCAAGCTGTTCCAGTACCTTTTCCAGAAAGATCTCCACTCTTACAGAGGGAAAAAGGGCGGTACTGCTGTTGAGTTTCACAGCTCCGGATTCAAAAAGACTCCTGTATTCCTCCCCCAGACGGCCGGTGATCTCCCCGGGACAGGGCAGAAATATTTTTTTACTGCGCTGGATCAGGTTCTGCCGTTTCTTCAGTTGTTCTTCCGCAGCAATATCCCGTAATTCCTTTGCCAGTTCCACTGCCAGACGCCGGGAACATTTTTCAAGTCCCAGTTTTTTCAATGCTTCTTTCACCTTTTCACCGAGAGTTTCCGCTTCCGCCTCATCAAGAGAGAGGGAACGGCGGAGAAAAAACGCCAGTTCAGGCAAAGTCAGTTTACTGACAGCTGAAGAAGCGGCAGAAACAGATAAAAATTTTTCGGAGACAAGAGAAAACCCCGCATCTTCCAGACTTTTTGCCACAGCCCGGTCGAGTTCTGCGGCGGGGATATTGCAAATACCCGCTTCCCGGAAAGCACTGCGCAAACTGAATTCCACTGCCAGTGCAATATCTTCCGCGGCGGAAAGATCGTCCTGATTCGCCTCTGCCAGAGAGCGGGCAAGCCGGAGCCTCAATTCTGAACTGTCAAAGACAGCACTGCTGCCGTCAGGATAAAGGATATGAATGTTGTCTGCACTTGATTCGATCATCTTTTCAGCGGTCCTGTTTTTCTGTTTTTCCTTGATTTGCCATCCCGGGATCATTGGGAAAATATAAATTTCCGCATATAATAATAACATGTTTCCGGAAAAATGCAAAATCCTTTTGAAAAAAACTTTTGAATAATGTATATTAATAGAATACACTTCAGGATTTTCAACTAAAAATATAAAGGAGTTCTTATGAGCAGCGAAAAAGAAATTCTCGCAGAAAAAAGTCTGAAATATCACATGAGTCCCGCCCCCGGCAAACTTTCCATCGTTCCCTCCAAACCCTGTGCCACCCAGGAAGACCTGTCCCTTGCCTATACACCCGGTGTGGCTGTCCCCTGTATGGAGATCCATCACGATGTGGAAAAAAGTTTTCTTTATACCAACCGTTCCAACTGTGTTGCCGTGGTAAGTGACGGTACTGCCGTTCTGGGTCTGGGAAACATCGGTCCGGAAGCCGGGATGCCTGTCATGGAAGGAAAAGCAGTTCTTTTCAAACGCTTTGCCGATATTGACGCTGTTGCCCTGTGTCTTTCCCATGTTCACGGGGAGGACGGCAGAACCGATGCAGAAAAACTTATCGAAGTAACAAAGACCTTTGAACCCTCTTTCGGCGGGATCAATCTGGAAGACATCGGAGCCCCCGCATGTTTCCGGGTGGAACCTGCTTTGAAAAAAGCCATGAACATCCCTGTTTTCCATGACGATCAGCATGGTACAGCCATCATCTCTCTTGCCGGTATCCTCAATGCTCTGGAAATCGTGGGCAAAAAGATCGGGGAATGTAAATTTGTGATGAACGGAGCCGGTGCCGCCGGTCTTGCCTGTGCCGAATATTATATTTCCGCAGGGGCAAAACGGGAAAACTTTATCATCTGTGACTCCAAAGGGGTGATCCACTCCGGAAGAACCGATCTCAATGAACAGAAAAAGCGTTTTGCCAGAGAACTCTCCTGCCGTACCCTTGCGGAAGCAATGGTGGGGGCGGATGTGTTTATGGGAGCAAGCGTGGCAATAGCCGTTACGGAAGATATGGTAAGAAGCATGGCTCCCGGAGCGATCGTTTTTGCCATGGCAAATCCTGAACCGGAGATCTTCCCGGATGCCGCCATCCGTGCCGGAGCCGCTGTTGCCGGTACAGGCAGAAGCGACTTCCCCAATCAGGTGAACAATGTTCTGGGCTTCCCCGGCATCTTCCGCGGTGCCCTGGATACAAGAGCAAGCGACATCAATGAAGATATGAAACTTGCCGCTTCCATGGCTCTTGCCGAAATCGTCAGGGAAAAGATGCCTGATGACATCCGTGAAATGCTGAAAAAGGCTTATCCCGCCGATGCTGCTGCCGGTGTCTTTGAAGGGGAAATTCCGTTGAAGAGTACCTTTGTCATTCCCAAACCCTTCGATCCCAGAGTAGTACCTCATGTGGCACGGAAAGTGGCGGAAGCCGCCATGAAATCCGGTGTTGCCCGCATTATGATCGACGATCTGGATGCTTATGAAGCAAGTGTAGCGGCAAGGATCGCAAAGGCAAACGCCTGAAAAATCTCCGGCAAAACAGGGAAAAGGAGATAAAATCATCTTTTCCCTTCAGCAATATCTTCTATGAAAGGACAGAAAAATGAAGATCATCCACACCATAACAGAAATGCAGCAATACTCAAAAGAACAGCAGAGAAAAGGTAAAATCATAGGGATCGTTCCCACCATGGGTTATCTGCACGATGGACACCTGTCGTTGGTGGATACAGCAAGAAAAAACGGTGCGGATTGTGTAGTTGTCACTATTTTTGTCAATCCCATCCAGTTTGCTCCCAATGAAGACTTTGACAAATATCCCCGGGATCTGCAAAGAGATTGCACTCTTCTGGAAGCAAAAAATGTGGATGCGGTCTTCGCTCCTTCCGTAAAAGAGATGTATGTGGAAGAACCCACCTGTCTTGTTGTGGAAAACAAACTTTCCCGGGGACTTTGTGCAAAGACCCGTCCCACCCATTTCCAGGGAGTGACTACCGTCGTGGCAAAACTTTTCAATGCCGTCCTTCCGGATATCGCTGTTTTCGGACAGAAAGATGCCCAGCAGGCAAGAGTTTTGAAAAGAATGGTACGGGATCTCAATTTCCCCATCAGACTTGTCATCAGTCCCCTGATCCGGGAAAAAGACGGTCTTGCTTTAAGTTCCCGCAATAAGTATCTTTCTGCGGAAGAGAGGGAAAATGCCCTTGTTCTTTCCCGTTCCCTGAAAGAAGCAAAAGAAGCTCTGGAAGCAGGGAATACTTCCATAGATTCCGCCATTGAAACCATTAAAAACAATATTGCTGCAAAAGGCGGCAAAGTGGATTATGTGGAGTGCGTGGATTCTGAAACTCTGGAAGATGTCCGGACAAAAACAGGAAGAGAGATCATGTTCGTGCTTGCCGCTTATTTCGGAAGCACAAGACTTATTGATAATATCCTCTTTACTTACTGAAAGGACCCGGCAATGAGTATAGAGATCCGTAAAGCGGAAGCCACAGAAAAAGATATTGAACTACTGACCTCTCTGCGTATGCAGATGCGTGCAGAAAGGGAGGAAGTTCCCCCGCCGGAAAATATGGAACATTTCAGGGAACAGGTGAGAGAATATTTTGCCGCATCCCTTGCAAAAGGTTCATTCTGTTCCTTTCTGCTCTTTGATGACGGAAAACCTGCTGCATGCAGCGGTCTCTGCATTGAACGGCATCCGCCCTCCTATTCCGATCCGGAAGGGTATTTTGGTTACATCACCAATATGTTTACCGTAAAAGAGTTCCGGGGCAAAGGCTATGCAAGACTTCTTCTGGATGAGATCAGAAAAGAAGCGGTCAGATGCCGTTGCTGCAAACTTATGCTCAATGCCTCCGGTATGGGCAGACCTCTCTATGAAAAATACGGATTCAAAGAGGTGGCAAACGAAATGGTGATGTATCTTTGAAAATCTGTCAGGAAGCATGATACCATCTGATACCGGGAGTCCTGTATTTCCAGTACTCCCGGTATTCTCTTTGTTTTTTCACCCTTTTTTCTCTGTTTTTTTCTTTTTTTTCCCTTTTCTTTTCTGTAAGAGATTGAAAAAAAGTCTTTGTTATGCTATTGTAGCACCATAATTCATTTCAAATAACCCAGGACAATGGAGAGAAGCTATGCCGGCAATCGATGTATACTTGGAATATATGATGCAGATCAAAGCATCAGACTTGCACATGAGCAGTAATCACCCTGTAGCATACCGTGTGGACGGTGAGATCGTCTTTACCGAAACAGAACCCATGCAGAGTGACATCATCCACCAGATCGCTTTTGAGATCATGCCGGAAAGAAACCGGAAACAGTTTACAGACTGCAATGACGCCGACCTTGCATACGCATTGCCTACAGGCGACCGTTTCCGTGTAAACGTATTCCGTGACCTGAACGGCGTAGGGATCGTCGCCCGTATCATTCCTGCGGATATCCTCACCTTTGAACAGCTGAACCTGCCGCCGGTATGCGCAGAACTGTGTACCCTCAATAACGGACTTGTGCTTGTCACCGGTCCTACCGGAAGCGGAAAGTCCACCACGCTTGCCGCCATGGTGGACTATATCAACCGGCACCGTACCGACCATATCATCACCGTTGAAGACCCTGTGGAATTCGTGCATCCCAGCCGGAAGTGCCTGGTAAATCACCGTGAAATCGGACGCCATACCAACAGCTTCGCCTCCGC
>JAFVRL010000072.1 GCA_017504325.1 Lentisphaeria bacterium
GGGCAGGATCTATTTCGGAGAATCCACTGATGGTTATGCTGTCGTCAACACAAAGGCGCTTGAATTTGACTATCCTTCAGGCAACAGCAACGTTGAAAACGTATATGACGGAGAAGCGGGAATCGGCATGAATATGCTGAACAGAATCGTATTCTCAATCAAATACGCAACGACAAAATTCCTCTTCTCGTCCGACATCACATCAGACAGTAAGATCCTTCTCAACAGAAACATTACAGACAGAGTAATGAGCATTGCGCCGTTTTTAAGTTATGACGCCGACCCGTATATCGTGACGGTTGACGGAAAGCTTTACTGGATCATGGACGCGATGACGACGACGGATAAATATCCGTATTCAACACCGTATTCAGCATATGGAATGAACTACATCCGCAACTCCATCAAAGTCGTCGTTGATGCTTATGACGGAGATGTGAATTTCTATATCGTGGATGAAAACGATCCTATCGCCATGGCGTACAGATCAATTTATCCGAAGCTCTTCAAGATGAAGAGTGAAATGCCGGAAGAGCTCGTAAAACACATTCGCTATTCTGAAACGCTCTTCAACATTCAGGCGGAAGTATATCAGAATTATCACATGGAAGACACAGGCGTTTTCTACAACAAAGAGGACGTATGGGATATCGCAACGCAGTACTATGAAACAGACAACAACGTACGCGTCAGCCCCACATACCTCATCAATTACTTCATGCATTGCATATACCGTTTCTGGATTTTCAGAATGTCTTTCTCATTGTCTTTTTCATCTATGACATTCTTGGATTCGGCGCATATTACCGTTCATTCAAACAGGAGAATGCCGGAGACGGAAAAGACGGTAAAGATGAAAGAGATGAAAAATGAAAGTGAATAAAGGAGAGAATATGGTTCAGAACGAAAATTACAGGATGCAGGATTATTATTCCCGGTTGTCTGCGGTGTGTTTTCCCACGGTATTTGTTACTCTTACGCAAGAGGAAATTGAAGAACTTGCAGCAGGAAACAAAGAAGGGATGAAAGTAGGATCTGTATTGGAGCGGATCGCCGGTGCCGTAAAAAATCTTCCCAGTCCCCGTTTTATTTCTGTGGATACATTTACGCCGGATGATACAGTGCGGTTCAAAGAGAAAAAAGGAGCGGTGAGTTCTCCTGAAAGTATCTGGAACATGCTTTGTGAAAGCAATAAAGTGAAAGCTGCTGCAGCGGAAGGAAAGATTTGTAATATCGTTATCCGTCCTTTCCGCAGAATGGATGAGGCAAGAGAATTCAGAGTCTTTATCAAGGATGGTAAATTTGCCGGAATGAGTCAGTATCATCTTGTGCGTCATTTCCGCAGACTTGTGGAACGGGAACAGGAATATATGAGTCTTGTGGGGGATTTTGTAAAAAAGATCGCACCCTTTCTTCCCGCTGAGGACATCGTGGCAGATATTTATATAACCCATACCCGCAGGATCCTTCTTATTGATTTGAATCCCTGGGGAAAAGAGACTGATGCTCTGATGTTGAAATGGGATATGCCGTGGGATACGGAGAAACCTGTTTACGGGATCGTGCCTGCCCCCAGAACGATCTCCGGTGAAGTGGAAGTGAAATTTTAAGGATCGGATTTTGAGGTGAATATGTACGAATTGGATGTAACAAGAGAGTTTTCCGCTGCCCATCACTTGAAAGGGTACAATGGAAATTGTGCAAAAGCGCACGGACACAACTGGACGGTGCAGATCTTCATACGTTGTGCAAAGCTGGATGAAGTGGGTATCGCTTTTGATTTCAAGATCCTGAAAAAAGAATTGGATGAAGTGCTGGCAACATTGGATCACAATGATCTCAATACCCATGAGGCATTTCAGGATAAAAACCCCACAAGCGAAAATATTGCGGAATATATTTATAAATTTCTGGGATCAAGGATCAATACGGAAAACATAAAAGTGAGCAAAGTCCGGGTTTGTGAATCCTGCAATTCCGGTGCTTCATATTTTGAAGAATAATTGTTCAAAAATATTTTTTTGTATGTAAAAGAGATAAAGGATTGCATTTTTCGGCAATTCTTTATCTTTTTTGTTTATTCCGGGTTGAAAAAACTCTTCTGCAATAGTAGATTTATAGTAGAAAATCAGGAAAATATGGAATGGATGGAGTCAGTAATATGCAGAAAAATGTGATGTATCTCTTTCTGTTTGTCTTGTTGACGGGCAGTTTGTTTCTTAACGGGGTGGAAAAACCGCCTGTTGCAGATATTCTGCTTACGGGAAATCTGCAGGGGAGACCTTCCAAAACACTTCTTTCTTATATTCACGCCCATAACCCTTACAGTATATGGGTCATCGGAGGAAATGCTCTTGACGGAAAAAAAGCAATGGAGCAGAATAAGGGGACAGAACACGGTACTTACCTGAAAGCTGACCGGTCATTTTTAAGATCTTTATATTTTGCCAATCCCTGTCTTGCTGTTCCCGGAAATGAAGATTTTTTGTATGGATTGCATGGCTGTGTGGCGTCTTTTCGCGCGTTGCGTCCGGCAGGGGCGTATGTTCTGGATTATATCGGGGCAAGGAATAATGAAAATCCTTTTCTGCTTAAATATGTGGATATCCTTGTGAACGGGAAAACATTGCGGTTCATGGCACTTGGTGCGTGGGAGAAACTTTATCCGGCACAGAAGGATGTTCCGTACAGGAGAATCACAGAAGAGGTGA
>JAFVRL010000073.1 GCA_017504325.1 Lentisphaeria bacterium
ACTCTGACGGATAAAAAACAGAAAAACAGGAATTCTTCTATTGTAATACAAAAAATGGGGGATTATATTATTGGAACAACACAAAAATCAAAGGGGAAAACTGTATGTTCAAATACAATCATATCGGTTACCGGCCTTCTGCACCGAAATTTTTTATTATTGATAAAGTCGAACAGGAGGAATTCCGGATCCAGACTATTGATGAAAGTGTGACATGGAAAGATGTTTATACAGGAAAACTGGAAAAGACCGGAGAGGTTTATATGGGGGATTTTTCCGCCATTACCACTCCCGGCGATTACAGAATATGCTGCGGCGAAAAGAAAAGTTATAATTTCGTCATCAAAAAAAATCCCTATGCCCTTCTGGAACGGCTGGTGACCATTTTTTATACCTGGCAGAGATGCGGCAGTAAGAAAGGCTGGGCAGGACTCTGCCATCAGGAAGTGGACAATCTTGCCGGGACAGGAAAAAAACTGGATATGCGGGGCGGCTACCATCAATCCGGAGACCTGCGCTGCTGGCACGACGGCTGTTCCTCCGCTCTCTACGGCTATTTGCGTTATGCAGAAGAAAGCACTCCCGTCTGGGAAGAGGGACTTTTTGAAGAGGACTTGCGCTGGGGATTGGATTATTTCCGCAAGACGGTTTCTCCGGAAGGTTTTATTTATGATTGCCAGTTTGTTCCGCTGGGATGGGGTCCCAGAGATTATTACAACACACCTGCCCCCCTTTCCGATCATTACAATATCTGCCGTCTTCTGGCAAGAAGTTCTTTGTATTTCCGGGAAAAAGATCCTGTTTATGCCGCAGAAAATCTTGCATTGGCGGAAAAAATATGGTCTTATGTGGAAAAAAGTTCTTTCTTTGATACTCCCTATATTCCCCCTGTAAAAGATCTTCCCAGAGGGACACAGGGTGCAGGCTTTTACTGGCAGAACAGGAAAAACTGTACCGGAATGGATTGCGCCGCAGCAGCCGCCGCCAGTGATCTCTTTTACGCAACAAAAAAAGAAGAGTACCGGGAACGGGTCATAAGCAATATGAAAAAAGTCCTTGCCTGTCAGATACGGGAAGGAGAGGCTTCCAGGGTCTTCCGGGACAGACTGGATAATGAGAAAATGGCCTTCCATGATTGCGGATACGGTCACTCCCATTCCGGGATGCTGTTCCTTTCCGAACTTGTTGAAACCGCCTTTGATCCCGCTTCCCTCCCGGAATGGAAAGAGGCTCTGGAAAGATATTGCGATATGCTTGTAAGAGAGTTCCGTTTTCTGGGCATCGACAGCAATATGCCCGCTCCCTATGCAAGAAATTACCTCAATGATCTGCCGCCGGATGTCCCGTTCTTCAAGGCTAGTCCCATTCCCCTTGTGCATCACAGCGTTGCCTCCACCTCTTCGGCGCTGTTCAAATCTTCTGTTTTTGCTTCCGCTTACCGTATATTCGGAAAGAAAGAGTATGAGTTCTATTCCCAAAGATGTCTGGATTATCTTCTCGGCTGGAACAAACAGGCTGCAAGTTGTATTACCGGGATCGGTTATAATCACCCCATACACAATGTATTTGGACAATTTTTCCCCAGCACCCCCCAGCTTCCCGGCGGAGTCATCCACCATATTCCCGGTGAATATGATCTTCCCGCCGCAGGTATGCTGTTGAGGGCACTCACTCATTTCCGTGACAAACAGTAAAAACAGAAAAGGTATGTACGATGATTCCCTCACAGCCTCCCGTTACTGACAGACAGGAAAACGCCTGTCCCGCCTCTTTCCTTGCCCTTGTGCCGTTTCTGGTGTTCCTTCTCTTTTATCTGGGACTTTCCATCTGGGCGAAAGATTTTTACAAGGTCCCCATGCCGGTAGCCTTTCTGGTTGCCTCCGCCTCGGCTTTTCTTCTGAACAAAAAGAATACTCTTGCTGAAAAAATGGAGATCTATGCAAAAGGCATGGGGGAAAACAATATAATGATCATGTGTCTGATCTTCATCCTTGCCGGAGCCTTTGCCGCCACAGCAAAAGCGGCGGGAGCGGTAGATGCCACAGTCCTCATCTCCCGGCATTTCATCCCGGATGCCCTGATCCTGCCGGAACTCTTCTGCCTTGCCTGTTTCATCTCCCTTGCCATCGGAACCTCCTGCGGTACCATTGCCGCCCTTACCCCCATTGCGGCGGGTATGATCACTTCCATGGGGTTATCACCGGCACTTGCACTGGGAGCGGTTATCGGAGGAGCCATGTTCGGAGACAATATGTCCATGATTTCCGATACCACCATTGCGGCAACAAGAACACAGGGTGTGGCAATGCGGGATAAATTTATTATGAATTTCAAAATGATCCTGCCTGCGGCTGTACTCACTGTCCTCATCTATCTTTTTACAAAGACTCCCGCAACAGTGCATACGGTTCTTCCACCCCTTTCCTGGAAACATTTTCTTGCTACGACCCCTTATTTATTGATCCTTGCCGGAGCATTGGCAGGTTTAAATGTGATGATGCTGCTTTTTCTGGGAACAGTTTTTGCGGCACTTTTCGGGATATGCTGTACCACACTCACCTTCTGGGATGCGTTGGGCAACATGGGCAAAGGTTCTCTTGGAATGGCGGAAACCCTTATTGTAGCCATTCTTGCCGGCGGTCTGCTGGGAATGATCCGGTACAACGGGGGGATCCGTTTTCTTCTGGAAAAGATCCAGCTTGCCGTCAAAGGAAAATACGGCTGTGAAGCGGGAGTCATGTTTCTTGTTGGGCTTGTCAATCTTTTTACTGCCAACAACACGGTTGCCATCGTAATTGCCGGACCGGTGGCAAAAGATCTTTCAGAAAAATACAAATGTGATCCCCGGCGTATCGCCAGTATTCTGGATACCGCCTCCTGTGCGGTTCAGGGTCTTATCCCCTACGGAGCGCAGATCCTTATTGCCATGGGGATCGCTTCCGGAAGCGGGATCAAAATCTCTTCTCTTGCCCTTGTCGGCAGTCTTTATTATCCCTTTCTTCTTGGTGCAGCACTCCTTATATCCATATTTCTGCCGGTATTCTTCAAAAGTGGGAAAACGAAATGAATTCAAACATGAAAAACTGCCTTCCCGGCGCAGACAGATTCTGTACCGGAGTAAACTACCGGGCATCCCATGCGGGGATCAATATGTGGAAGGACTTTTCACCGGAAGAGATGGAGAAGGATTTTATTGCTCTTAAGGAATCCGGGATGAATACCATATTGACAAGGAATCCTGCCGACAGCGGATTTCTGCAACCTTTTGCAAGTATATTCGGCTGTGAAGTGGAATACAGAACGGAAGTACCTGAAGAGCTTTCCTTCGATCTCAACGGCAGGATTTTCACGACCCGGCAGAGTATTACAAGAAGGTTGAAAAAAATCTCCTGCGATGTTCTTGCGGAAAATGTGGAAGATCATTCTCCGGTCATTGTTGCAAAATCTTACGGAAAGGGCAAGGTCATCTTTGTCAATGCTGCATTGGAAAATTCGGCTCTGGAAGAAGGCAACTGTCTTTATATGATCTACGGTTTCCTTGCGGAAATGGCGGGAACGGTCACTGAAAAAGGTTCTCCGGCTGTCGGAATAACAAAACATACTCTCCCGGACGGAAAAACATTGAAGCTTTATATCAATTATTCCGCAGAGATCCCTGTGACGGGCTGGAGGGCAACAGTATAAAATTTGAGATCATCTGAAAAAGGTAAATAAAAATGAAAAACTTTAAAAAATTTCTGACGATACTTCCGGGGGTTCTTGCAAGTATTTTTCTGCTTTGCGCCTGTTCCGGAAAAGAAGAAGGAAAAAAGAGCATAAAAACAAAATTTGAAAAGAAAGCATTGATCGTCTATTACTCCCAGTCCGATAAACAGAATACAGCAACTGTGGCAAAATGGATCGGAGAACAGACAAAAGGAAAACTCTTCCCTGTCACTATGAAAAAACCTTATACGGGAAATTATTTTTCCGTTTTGAAGGAAGCAAAAAAACATTTGAAGGAGAATACAAAACCGAAGATCCTGCCCTGTGAGGAAGATATAGCCTCATACGACGTGATCTTTATAGGAAGTCCCGTCTGGTTCGGGACATTTGCACCTCCAG
>JAFVRL010000006.1 GCA_017504325.1 Lentisphaeria bacterium
GTATGCCCCCCTCCGGAAACTGCATCTGTATGGAAGAGGATCCCCGGAATTTTCAGGATCTTTTTGAACCGGATTTTCCTGAAAACAGAAATTTATTGCCCGGCAATGAGGCGATCATGGCTTCAGCCGGAACTGGAAAGACCTTCTCTCTTGCCATGCGGTATATTTGCCTGCTTCATGCCGGAGTCCCTCCCGGAAGGATCCTCGCCTCCACCTTTACAAAAAAAGCGGCAGGAGAAATCTATGACAAGATCGTGGAAGAACTGATAAGCCTTGCCGTATCCGGGGAAAAAGTAAAAGAATTTGTAAAGAACTTTCCTCTTCCGGGCAATACCGGATTTGATACGAAACGCGCCTGCGGACTTTTAAGCAGATTGCTGAAAAGCAAAGACAGATTGCAGATCAGTACTCTGGACAGCTTCTTTGTAAATATCATCCGAGCCTTCCCTTTGGAATGCGGTATTTTCGGGGAATTGTCCATTCTGGAAGAAGCAGATACCCGCAGCAGAGTGAATGCGCTGCTCGGTCTGCTTAAAGAGATCGGACAGGAAGACCGCCGGGAGATCATGGAAACGGTCAAGGTGGCTTCTTTCGGGGAAAACAGCAAACAGCTTT
Source organism: Lentisphaeria bacterium (assembly GCA_017504325.1). Taxonomy (GTDB): domain Bacteria; phylum Verrucomicrobiota; class Lentisphaeria; order Victivallales; family UBA1829; genus RGIG5327. The sequence goes on from JAFVRL010000006.1 coordinate 616, forward strand.
ATGGAACAGTAAAGGAACTTGTTTTTGCCCTGTATGACCGTTTTCTTATCTGTCCGGATGCAAAATTCTGGTGTTCGGAACAGTTGCGGCAGCTTGTCCCCGCCCATTATTTTTCCACAAAAAAACAATTGGAAAAAATTGCAGAAACCTATCCCGGACTTCTGGATGATTTTTTGGCAGAGTATAAAATAAATACGGATACGCAAAGACTTCACAACGGTTTTTCCTCCCTTCTTGCCGATGCACTGAAAGCAGAGGACAATCCGCAAGTGGAGGAAAATACCGGTAAATTATGGGAAAAAATTTCAGACTCCTGTCCGGCATTCCCGGCAATTGAAGACCAGGTAAGTTTTCTGGATCTGGGCTATAACAGAAAAAGGTATCTCCTGAAAGGGGAATTTTATCACGCCACGCGCACACTCATGCGTCATATTCTTTACTGTAACATAAGAAGTCTTGTAAGACGCAATGAAGCACTCTGGCGCATACTGGATCTTTTCAACAGCAAATATGCTCTTCTTGTACGCAGTTCCGGTAATATCACCTTTTCAGATATTCCCTATTTATTGAAACCCGCAGAAGAGAATACATCTACCGGTCTTGCCCTCCCCTTTTCCGACCGGGCAGGCATTGAGGAAAGACTGGATGAAAAGACCGACCACTACCTTATTGACGAATTTCAGGATACAAGCGACAGTCAATGGAACGCTATTTCCCGGCTCGCGGAAGAGGCGATCACCGATCCTGACGGTGGAAGATCCTTTTTCTATGTGGGAGACATCAAACAATCCATTTATCAATGGAGATACGGAAATCCGGGATTATTCAATATGATCCTTGACAAATTTCCCGAAAGCATTTACGGAGAACGGGGAATCAGGAAAAATACGCTCATAAAATCCTACCGTTCCAACAATGAAGTATTGAATATGGTCAATACTGTTTTTATGAATCCCGGTGGGATATTGAATATTCCCAAAGCCACGGAACAGGAAAAAGAGATCCTCTATTCTGCTATGAAAAAAATGCAGTATGAACAGCATATTTCCGCGCCATCTGCGGCAAAGCAGAAAGGGTACAGCTGTTATTGCCAGCTGCCCATCGTAAAAAAGGAGGAAAAAAAGTTTGCCCAGGAACAAAAATTCCGTAAAATCTATGATCTCCTTGTTGAACTGGATCCCTTCAATGCCGCCTGTCCCTTCAGTGTAGGAGTCCTGTTCCGGACCAACAGAACCGCCTCTGAATTTGCAGACTGCATCCGCTCATTCAATATGGCGGACATTTCTGCCGGTAAAAAAATCTCTCTTCCGGTTTCACTGGACAGCCGTTTATCGGTAAAAGAAAGTATGTACTGCGTACTTGCCTGTTATATTCTTCAGGGAACGGCGCATCCCAGAGACAGATTTGTAAAAAAGATGTTTGAAATGCTGGAGATCGGCAGGGAAAGAACCGATCAGGAAAATGTCACAAAAATCCTGGGATATGAAACTGCGGAAGGCCTTTCCGGGGAAGACGCTCTCTATAACGGTGTGAGACAACAGCTTGCCAACGGCGGGTTTGAACTCTTTTTCCGTTCCTTTGCGGAGGCATACAGGGAAAAACTTACCCCGTTTGATGAAAGAAGATTGTTCAGTCTTGTTGAAGCAGCAAGAAAATACGATCTTCAGGGGATGGACGATATTGACACTTTTCTCGGTCTCGCCTGCGAAGATGCCGGAAATGAGATCTCATTGCGCAATACTGTCCAGTGTATGACCTACCATAAATCCAAAGGACTTGCGTTCGATATTGTCATCATGCCGGACCTCGACGGGGAAAGTATGACAAAAGTCAATTTTCATGAAGGCGTATTTCTGAATAAAGACCCGGAAGATTTTTCCCCCCGTTTTCTTACCGCATTTCCGCAAAAACAATCTTTGAAAAGTATTCCGCTTCTCAATGACTTTGCCCGGAAACTTAAAGACGAAACGGCTTATGAAAACTGTTGTATGCTGTATGTGGGCATGACCAGAGCCAGACACGCGTTGTATCTTTTCGGCAATGCAAGAGGACAAAGTACACAAACCATCAATATGGCATCTCTCTGTTCCGGGATATTTGAAAGTATGCAACTTCCCGTAAGACCACTCTCAGAGGATATCCAGCTCATTTGGGAAAGCGGAGATGAAAAATGGTACGAAGAGGAAAGAAAACTCTTTCAGCAGAAGCAGAAAGAAAATGAACAGAAAAAAACGGAAGGTCTTGTAAAACGCAACAGAACTCTTACTGAAAAATGTCTGAACAAATTGATAACTTCCTGTGAAAAAGTTTCTTCTTCCGGCAAAGGTCTGATCTATTTTCCGGAAGAAGGAAAATTATCCAATGCGCCCAAACCATCTCTACATCAGGTGAGCCGGGGAAAGATTGACCGGACAAAAAGTTTTTCCCTTTCTTCCACGGCAGCAGATCTGGGAACAAAAGTACATGAACTCTTCTGCAAAATAGATTTTTACGACGGAAGTTCCCCGGAAGAGTATCTGCAAAAGATATTCGGTATGGATATACTGAAAAGCGAAGAGGGGAAACTTCTTGCCAAAGCCTGGACAAGTTCCGCCATACGGGACGCCTTGAAACATCCGGGGACCTTTTCCGCTTCATTGAAAAAAGAAAGTTCCTTCCTTCTGCCGGCTCCGGAAGCAGGCAATTACATTTCCGGGATATTTGACAGACTTGTGGCGGGATATGATGAAGAAGGTATTTGCATAAGTGCTGCTGTCATCGACTATAAAAGCGACCGGGAGGAAGAGGAAAATGTCTTTCTGGAAAGATATTCCCGACAGTTGAATATTTACAGGAAAGCGGCATCAAGTCTTTTGAAAATACCGCTGGAAAAGGTGGAATGTAAAATTCTTGCCCTGCGCTGTGGAAAAGTCATAACAGTCCCCATGGCATAAAAAAAACGGGGACTGTTGCAAAATATTTACCTTTGCGGCAGTCCCCTGTATTTCTTTTTCCGGAATGATTTTTACATCTTCCGTATTTCCGCAGAAAGATCCTTCACCTTTCCTTTGATTGCTTTCATTTTGAAACGCAGAAGGAAATCCCCCCACTGGGTACGGTATTCCTCATTGGCATCCGGGCCGCAGCTTACACTTCCCACTCCCCGCTGGAAATAATCCAGTTTGAGGTAAATATTTTCTGAAGGACTCAATTCATTGGTATGCTGTGCTTTTTCCAGCATCTCATAAGAGTATCTGCTTACAGAAAATTCCGCTCCCGCCGGAGTATGGAAAAGAAGAGTTATATCCAATAAAGGACTGTATAATGCAAAATATTTTACTTCCGTACGGTTGCCGTATTCCTGGGGCATGATATAAGGAGTAAACATTTCATCCACAGTGGTAGAGTACAATCCTTTCTTTGCTCCGGAATTGCGGTCACAATAGTTTTCAAAAGGTCCTTTGCCGAAATATTCCACCTTTTCAAAAGATCCGGGAAGCGTGAAAAGAAGTCCCAGCCGGGGTAGATCCCGGAAAAATTCCGGTACAGAGAAAAGTGCCTCCCCTTTGACCGCACCATTCTCCTGCATCAGATATTTCTGATCGAGCAGGATCCTTTCCTTTGAACAGGGTGTGGCAAACCGATCCTCAAGCACGATCTTTTCCGGATCGTTTTCCAATACGGCAGACTCCATTTTCCCCTGATACAATCCTTTGTCATGCCACCGTACAAGGGGTTTGGCAGTCATGTGGTACTGCAATGCCCAGCTTACCCCGTCATTATCCAGAGTTGCCCGCATGATATTAAGGGAAGGCACTTTGGTAATGATCTCTTTTCCGTCAAGGGAAAGAAAAGCATTTGCGGAAGAAAGAAGAGAATGATTTTCCTCTTTCTCCGGCACAGGGAAAGTGTAAATGGGGGTGAAAGGAAGTTCAAACTGTTCATAGGCAACGATATGTCCTTTTTCCGCCCATAAAGTATCTTCTTTCAATTCCGCCCGTACATTGAGTAAAAGTGTTTCATTTGCATAACATTCCGGAAGAAGAGCGTGTATCCGGAAAAGTGCCGTATTATGGAACTCATGGGAGTAATATAATCCAATACATTTTTTATAGAAGGGACGGCGCACTTCCTGAATAAAGGCATTTGCCCTTTTTTCCTCCGGATCTCTGTCATCAATATTACAGGATTGGTAGAAATGACTTTCCAGCATCATATCTTTTGTGATTTTTCCATTGCCGATTTTTTCCCCCTCCCGTGTGATTTCCCAGTAAAAATCATAACGGGAAAGATCCGTAAAATAATTTTCATTCGTTATCCGCAAAATAAGACTTTTCGGGTCAGATAAAGTAAAGCGGATCTTCTGACAGAGATATTTATATTCCTCCATGGCGGGATGGGGTATTCTGTCCGGAAAAACCAGCCCGTCAGCAACAAAATTCCTGTCATTGGGCGTGTCTCCGAAATCCCCGCCGTACAGGAAGGTCTTTTTATCTTCCGCATAAATGCCGTGATCCACCCATTCCCAGATGAAACCGCCCTGCAAAGAGGGATATTTCCGGAAGGCGGCAAAATAATCGGCAAGTCCGCCGTTGCTGTTACCCATGGCGTGGGAATATTCACACATGATCATGGGGCGGTCTTCATTTTCCGCATAGTTTTCCGCCCAGTTGATCATGGCTTCCACATAAGGATACATGGGACTTATAATATCGCTTTTCTGACGGTTGTTGCCCGGGATCCACTCCTGTGTGGCGGCTTCATAATGGATGATACGGCTTCCGTCATACTCTCTTATCCAGCCTGCCATGGCATTGTGATTTGCCCCGTTACCGGATTCATTGCCCAGTGACCAGCAGAAAACAGAGGGATGATTTTTATCCCGCATGACCATTTTTATTCCCCGGTCAAGATAGGCGGACGCCCAGGCGGGATTGCGGGAGAGATCTGAAGAATAACCGTGGGTTTCGATATTGGCTTCATCCATAACATAAAGCCCATATTTGTCACACAGTTCCAGAAACTCCCAGGAGGGGGGATAATGACTGCACCGGACAGCATTGATATTGTATTTTTTCATCAATATCACATCTTTTTCCATAAGGTCGATACTGACGGTACGCCCTTCATCGGGATCGTGTTCATGGCGGTTTACCCCGGTAATCAAGACTCTCTGCCCGTTGATGAGCATGGTACGCTCTTTTATTTCCACAGAACGGAAACCGGTTTTCGTACTTACCACGTCCAGAATATTTCCCTTTTCATCTTTAAGAGTGATGAGAAGTGTATAGAGATACGGTTCTTCCGCGCTCCATAATTTCACATCCGGGATCTTCTTATAAAAAGAACTTTCCATTCTGGAAAAATCCGATGTACCGAACCTTTTTTTACAATGACTGTTCACCTTGCATTTTTCCCGGAATATTTCTTTATTTTCCCTATCAGTCAAAGCAATATCAAAGAAACAGCCATCCACATATTTTTTCTGGAAATTCACCTGTATTTCCAGATCGAGAACGCCA
>JAFVRL010000074.1 GCA_017504325.1 Lentisphaeria bacterium
TGGCCCGGCTACTATCCTTCCATGACCGTATGTTTTCCCTGTGTCCGTGGGTTGGGGCAATCCCAGTGCAAGGATATTCCCTGGGGGGTAAGTAAACATGTTATACACAGGATCGCCTCAAAAGAAACCTATATACTCCGGGGCGTGATAAGCTATCTCTGGACTGCAACAACGGTTATGACGGAAATGTTCCCGGATACAGCAGAAAATCTCTGTTATTCCGGCGGCAGTATGGGCGGCGGAATGGGGGCATTGATGCTCCCCTGGGATAAACGGTTCCGTGCCGCCTTCCTGCTGGTACCCACCTTCGGCGGCAATCATGTGCGTTTGCGTGTCCCCAGTACCGGTTCGGGGGAAGCGGTACGGCTTTATGTGCAGGAACACCCGGAGGCAATGAACGTTCTTTCCTTCTTTGATGCGGCAATTTCTGCAAAATATATCTCCATACCCACGATCGTCTGTCCTGCGCTGGATGATAAATGTGTTGCTCCCGCAGGACAGTTCTGTGTGGCAAACAGTATTCCGGAAAAATACAAAATGTTGTATATTCTGGATAAAGGTCATGCCGCCGGAACCGACCGGGATAAAGAACTTATGGAAGAAGTGGAAGAAAAGAAAAAGAAACTTTTTTACAAAGAAATGGAATAAAGAACTTGACAGTGACCGTTTTGCAGGTTATAGTGAGATAAAACCGGCAGGAACGGAAAAACAAAAAAAGGAGGCAGAAATGAAAATGATGAAAAAACTCTTGTTGGCTGTTCTGACTGTAATGAGTTTCACCCTTGTCAGTGCTGCAGAAAAGATCCCGTTTACCGGACTGGAAAAGTCCAGGCACATTTCCGGCCCGGAAGTGACGCAGGAGATGATGAAGGGCAAAGTCGTGCTTTTTGATTACTGGGGATTGGGGTGTCCTCCCTGTCATGCTTCCATGCCCAAGTTGCAGGCATTGTGGAAAAAATACGGTGATAAATACCTTATTGTCATCGGGTCTGAATCCTGGAGACGGGACAGAAATCAGATCAAAGCCTTTTTAACAAAAAACCGGATCACATTTCCCATTTATCAGGGTGCCACTTACAACAATTTTCAGCCCGGAGGCGTTCCTCATGCTGTACTTATCGGTGCGGATGGAAAATTAGTGAAAATGGATCATCCCGGAAGACTTTACGGGAAAGTTGCTCAAATGTGTGAGGCTTTGAAAGCAAAGAAATAAAAGAGTTTTTATTGACAGAGACAATATATTCAGGGGTTGTTGCTGAACCGGAAACGGGAAGGTGACGCCCCCTTTTTTTTATCCTGAACGGGGACAAAAAAGGACTGCCGCTTTTCTGCAGCAGCCCTGATAAAACCGGAAGACGGAAGCTCATCCGCAGTGGAAATAGGTTTCCACAAGAGCAAGGATCTTTGCCTGATCATTGCCGATGTCCGCACGCAATGTACGGTCATTGAAGGAACGCAGAGAACTGATGATCCCGTCGATCATGGAGGGAGCAAAGACTCCGTCTTTTTCGTAAATGGCTCTCTGGGCTTCCAGACAATCGGCGGATGCTGCACAGCTGTCGGGAAGTACGCTCAAAGAATCCAGAATGGCACGGTTTTCATCCTTGTGGATGTTTACATTCACATAGGTCTTTTCAGCGATGGCAAGAGCGTCTGCTGTTTCAAAACCGTAGCGGCAGGCAACGGCAAGACCGGCAAGGAGCAGATATACATCCGCAGATCCGTCGGGGGAACGCATTTCCACAGTCTGTTTCTGGGTGGTATCGTAGGATTTGCCGTCGGCTTCACCGGGGTTGGCAAGTTTGCACAGGTCTTTACTGGCTGTCCATCCCAGGGGAACACGCACCAGTACGGAGCGGTTTCTGTCGCCCCAGCAGACATTTGTGGGGGCTTCCTGATGGGGAACGAGACGGAAATAAGAGGTGGGATTGGTGTTGCCGAAAGCGGTGATGGAGGGAGCAAGAGTCATCATTCCGGCGATGGCGCGTTTTGCATCATCGGAAAGTTTTTTATCCTTCAGCATCTGGTTGAGACCGTCTTTCATCAGGCGGAAGTGGATGTGCATTCCGCTGCCGGCTTTACCCACTGTGATCTTGGGAGCAAAGGTCACATCCAGACCGTTGCGGTAGGCAAGGTTGTGGATGAGCCATTTGGCGATAAGGAGCTGTTCGGCAGCTTCCACAGCATTCACAGGGAGAAATTCGATCTCATTCTGTTCATAGATCTTGCCGTTGAGGGAGAAGTTCCCCACTTCAGAGTGACCGTATTTGATGCGGCCGCCGGTCTGGGCAATATAGCTCATGCAGAGTTGACGGAATTCACCGAATTTGGCATAGGGGGCGGATTCGTGATAGCCTTTCTGGTCAACAGCGGCAAAAGCTCCGTCGTCCTCGGCGATCACATAATATTCCAGTTCGCCCATTGCCTGAAATTCCATTCCGGTGGCTTTTGTGAAAGCCTCACATGCCTTTTTGCAGGTATATTCCGGACTGCTTTCCAGAGGTTCCCCGTCTTTGTTGAAGAAGGAGCAGAGGAA
>JAFVRL010000075.1 GCA_017504325.1 Lentisphaeria bacterium
CAGACACCAGAAGCTGATGGAAGAATCCCCCTCTCCGGCACTGACTCCTGCCATCCGTAAAAAGATGGGGGAAGCTGCTGTAAAAGCCGCAAAAGCGGTGAAATATGTCAGCAGCGGTACTGTGGAATTTCTGCTGGGCAAAGGCGGGGAGTTCTACTTTATGGAGATGAATACCCGTGTTCAGGTGGAACACTGCGTAACGGAAATGATCAGCGGCGTGGACATCATCAAAGAGCAGATCCGTATTGCCGCCGGTGAAAAACTTTCCATCAGTCAGAAAGAATTGAAACTCAAGGGCCATGCCATTGAGTTCCGCATCAATGCAGAAAATCCCTATATGAATTTTGCCCCCTGCCCCGGCAGAGTGGAATTCTACTGTCCCCCCGGAGGGCCCGGAGTGCGTGTGGATTCCCATGTATTTACAGGATACAGCATTCCGCCCAACTATGACAGTCTTATTGGAAAACTCATCGTTTACGGTGATACCAGGGAAGAGGCGATCGCCAGAGGACGCAGAGCATTGGCAGAATATCTCATTGAAGGGGTAAGCACTACCATTCCCTTTGAGAAATACATTCTGGAAAGCAGAGAATTCATCGAAGGCAGATACGATACCTCCTTTATTGAACAGCTGATCAAAGGCGGTCATTTTACCAATCAGAAGTAAAAATTTCTCTCTTTTCCCCTTTCCGGAAAAGAAAAAGCAGGGAGAAAGAAAAATGATGAAAAAAAGTACAACAGTCAAGAAAGTCCCGCAAATGCGGGAGAATGCCCGTTTTCTTCTCGGAAGCAATACACTTGGGGAGATCGGAATTACGGAACGGGCTGTTGCCATGATCGTCCGGAACAGTGTAGGCAGTATTCCCGGAGTGGCAAGACTGACCGGAAACACTCTTGTGGACAATCTGGCGGAACTTGTTGGCAGCAAAAGCATAAAAGACCGTTCCATTTCCATAAAAATGGATAAAGAGGGATTCCTGAATGTGGAAGTTGCCATCAATATCCGGTATGGTTACAATCTTCCGGAAACTGCGGAAGAACTGCAGAACACCATTGCCGGTGATATTTTTTCCTACACAGGTCTCACCGTTTCCAATGTGGATGTGATCGTACGGGATCTGGAAGAGGAGATCCGTGAGGAAACCACCCCGGCGACAGGAGATCTGGAAGACTGAAAGATCTTTCCAATGAAAAATGATGCAGCAGACCCGTAAACAGAGGAGAAAAAAAGATGAATGAGGACAATATAAAAACAAACCGCAGTATTCTCCCGGTACAATTGCGGGAAGAGAACAGTAAATTTTCCGTTCCTTCCGGTACTGTCAGAGTACATGAAAGTGTGGTGGCATCCATTGTAAGAAAAGCCTCCTGTGCGGTTCCCGCAGTGGCACATCTTGCAGGCAGCAGTCTGGTAAACAACCTTGCCGATATTGTGGGCAGCAGAAAGATCTTTGACCGTGCCATCAGTATTGAAATGGGGGAAAACGCAGTCAAAGTGGAAGTGCGCCTTGTATTGAAATACGGTTGCAATATTCCGGAAACTGCCTCTACCGTCCAGCAGATGATCGCAGAAGAGATCACAAAAATAACCGGTATGACCGTCGGTTCTGTCAATGTGATCGTGGCTGACCTGGAAACGGAAGAACCGCAGGAACTTCCGGACGAAGAGGAAGAACCTGAAGACGGACTTGATGAGGAAGAGGAAAAAACTGCCATTCCTGCAGTAAAAAAATAAAAACAGAGGAAAATATGAAAGAACTTTTCAAACATTTTCTGGCGTTTTTCAATGGAACAGAGAGTACAGCTTTCCAGTACGGGTATCTTACCGGTGCAGCAGTTTCCGTTCTTGTTGTCCTGTTGATCTTTTTCCTTATATTGCTGATGCGTTCCTCTGCAAAATGTAAAGGGATCACTCTTGCCTCCCCCGGCGGAAATCTTTTTATCACAGCTTCTGCGGTCGGAGACCTGGTAAAAGCAACCGAAAAAGATTTTCCTGCTTTACAGGTCGTGAAAACGGTTCTTGTGGAAAAAAGAGCTTCTCTTTCGCTGCAGTTACGGGTGAATTTTCCGCAGGATCAGGCGTCAGCGCCTCTTCCGGTCATTGCGGATGCGTTAAGAGAAAAGATTTTTGCAAATCTGCAGAATACATTTGGCATTGACCATATCAAAGAGATCAATATAGAGGTACAGAGAGGAAAAAAGGCATGAAAAAGCGTATTTTTTTCCTGCTTGGTATTCTTCAGTTTTTTCTTTGTTCTCCCGGTTCGGCAAATGGGGCAGAAAAGAATGCTCCGGTCAAAATGGAAAAAAATGCTCTTCTTATTGATGTGCGCACACCGGAAGAGTTTGCCGCCGGTCATTTGAAGGGAGCAGTAAATATCCCCGCAGGCAATATTGATCTGCTGCAGAAAAAAGGGGCAAAAAAGGATTCTCCTCTGTATCTTTACTGCCGCAGCGGAAGAAGAGTGAAAGCTGCCGTAAAGGATCTGAAAAAAGAGGGATATACATGTCTTTATGATTTCGGCGGCATGAAAGAAGCCGGAAAACGCCTGTCTCTTCCCGTGGTAAAATAATTGATTTCTCCTGAAAAACTTTCAGGAGGAAAACTGTATAAAAAAAACAGTATGAGTGATTTTCAAAGCAGCTCATACTGTTTTTTATATTTATGTAATCTCTTTCGGTCAGTCTGCCATTGTTTCCTGACATACCCTCAAAACATTGCCGCCGATGATCTTTCTGATCTCATCATCTGTATAGCCTCTCTTGACCAATCCCACCGTAAAAAGCGGCCAGTTTGTCCAGGTAAGCGCATCGGAATGATCCGCAGTCAATCCTTCGCATGTAAGATCTTTTGCCGGGTTCTGCCAGTATTGTTCCCAGATGTGGCGTCCCGGCGGCATGGAACCGTTTTCCGGTTTCCAACTCTGGATACTTATTCCATGATCCGTACCTATGGCAACATGATCCACACCGAATTTCTTTGCCACATAATCAATATGGTCCAGGAAGGAGTTGATGGTAAGATCTCCCTGCAGGAAGGCGGGATAGGCACAGATCCCCACATAGCCGCCGGTCTTTTTGATTGCTTCAATGACCTCATCGCTTTTGCCCCGGTAGTGGGTGGATAATCCCCCGGCAACGGTGTGACTTGCCACCACAGGTTTACGGGAAACGACAGCGGCATCATAACTTGTCTGCAAGCCGCTGTGCGCCACATCCGGGATGACCTTTGTCCGGTCCCCGGTGGAAGAGACGCAGAGAGGGGGTAATGGTTTCAGAACTGTTCCGGGGCGGATAGAAGTAGGCGACCTGACCGCACTGATAGGTCCGTTCCATATCTGTCCACGGATTGCAGGGATCATCCAGAGGACCTGTGTGGTTGCTGTGCCACCCCAGAACGCCGCAGCCGTTGACGGTGTAGCAGAGCCAGGGGTAGAGACGGTTGATGTGGTAGGTGCTGTTATCCAGAGGGGCGTTCCAGTTGTAGTGCCAGATCTCCCTGTTTCCCAGACGGCTGCGCTCTTTTTCGCTCCAGATGAATCCGGGGGCAAGGGGCATACAGAAAGCATAGGCGTAGTCGATATAATCCAGACTGTGTCCTCCTGTCAGGAAGATCTTGCAGTCGGGAGCAGCTTTCATGACGGCGGCAAAGAGTTTTTTCACATCCTTTGCAAGCCACGCCGGAGGTTCGTCGTAGAAGTAGGCGTAAGCTGTGACATGGGGATATTTCTCTTTGATCCTTTCGTAGTAGAGCCGGGTCACTTCTCCGAGGTACTACAATCCTTCAGGGGAAAGGAGCTTTTTACCCATGAACTCCGGCTCTTTTTTCTGTCTCATCTGAGAAAACCATCCGCCGTTGGCGCCGAAGGTGGGCAGCGGCAGACGCACCCGGTCAAAGCCGCAATCTATGGCGACACGTTTCATGCTGGCGTCGAAGGCGCTCCAATCCACTGCCACAGGCATATTGTTGCGGATCTCAAATTTGGGTTTTTTGATCTCGATGCCCCCTTGAGGATTGATCCTTTCAGCCATACAGAGTTTGAGCATATCATCCACGATGAGGTCGGATCGGCGCTTGTCAAATTTGCGGAACCCCTTGTGGGCGCGGATGGGCATATAGGTCTTGAGCCGGGGGTATTGGGGCAGAGTGAAATTCCTTATTCTGAGTTCGTAGGGCACCTGGGCAACGGTTTTGCCTTCAGCTTTGAGCTTGACGGAGCCTTTGAGCGTTCCTGAAATACCGGTGCGGGGAACCATGAACTGCACATAGAAACAGGTGTTGACACCGGGAACACCGGGGGCAGAGGAGTCCGCCAGAACAGGGTCGGCGTGGAACCCCTTCATCGCCGGATTGTCCGGGTTGCGCAGTTCGATAAATCCCAGAGTGTTGACCTTGACGATCTGCTTATTCCCCCCGGGAGGGGTGATCTCCAGTTCCAGGCGTTTGCTTGCTTTTTTTGGGGCAACTCCCAGGATCACAGCGACCTTTTCACCTTTGGCGGCTTGCAGACGCAGACAGGGAGCGTCGGTCCTTTTGCCGGGGACTCCCTGCCGGGGGACCTTCCGGTCGGCGGGAGCGGCGAACCAGGTGCCGAAAGCGCCTTCAGAGAGGATCTCTCCCTGAAAAACGGCACTTTGGGGAGCGCTCTGAGCACCGAAACGGACATCATCCAGATAGGTGCGCATCCTGCCTTTGAACCAGATGGTCGCCTGAAGTTTGCGGCACTCAGGCTTGGGGTAGACCACAAGAGATGCACTTTGCCATTCACCGGTTTTGGTGGTGGCGGTAAAAAAGGAGTAGGGCTTGATGGGTTTGCCTTGAGAATCCAGCTGCATGATGCGGCCGCTGACGGCGCATTTGCCGGAGCTTTCAGCGATAAAGTAGTGGAAGTCAAGCTTCACGCCCCCGGGAACCGCAGGTCGGGGGATGGCACAGTTGAAGTGGAAGGTCCTGCCGGGCAAAGCGGCGTTGAGTTCCAGAGAACTTTTGCCGCTTCTTGCCTTGAGAGAGGAGCGTTCAAAGCTCATCCCCGGCGCTTTGGGCGTGTATTTGCTGCCGACATAGGTCCTGACATACCACGCTTTTGAATCTTTTTCAAAGTCCATCACCTCCGACGCCTGCAGAAGCGCCGAAAGAGCCAACA
>JAFVRL010000076.1 GCA_017504325.1 Lentisphaeria bacterium
CTCTGCAAACTCCTTTTCCAGTACGGAAGAAGAGTACATCATCTCCATCATATAGGAGATCTGTTCTTCTGTAAGGATCTCTTTATAAGTCTCCGGCCAGATCTGTTGTGCAAGAAGCTGTACCCTTTCCAGTTCTTCCAATCTTTCAATACGGGAAAATGCCACGCCCATTTCCATTTCTTTTCTTTCCATGATCTCTGATGCCTCCCTGTTGTTTTCCGGCAATATTATGTGAGTTTAAAATAACACACACTTTCTGTTTTTTCCAGTCAATAACATTTAAGCTATTATATAACAACATAAAATATAATGATCATTTCTATGCTTTACTTGTTGAACAGGAAGGTATAGGCGAAAAAAATCATTATCGGGAAAATGTGTTTAAATTGCAAAAAAATCCTGTTTCAGCCGGAAAGGAGTGTATTTTTTGGAAAAAATGCGATTTTTTTTTGAAAAAAGTTTGATTTTCTGTTTTTTTTACTTGTATTTTTCATAAGTTAAGTCATTATTATTAGCGGGTTATCAGGGAATAGCAATGTGCTGTTTTATTATCAGGATGACTGGAACAACCAAAAAGGAATGGTGTATTATGTCAAGAGAAAAAGGGAAAGTAAAGTGGTTTAACAATTCCAAAGGGTATGGTTTTATTGCCAGAAACGAAGGAGAAGATATCTTTGTGCATTACAGCGCGATCAAAGTGGATGGCTACAAGACCCTTAAAGAAGGACAGGATGTGGAATTTACTGTTTCCACAGGCGCAAAAGGTCTGCAAGCTGAAGAAGTGGTCCCTGTGCAGGAAGCCTGATACTCCTTACATCTGTGACAGGGGGATGATGCGTGATGATGTCCCCCGGCTTTTCCGATCCGGTCACAATAGATGCCGGGAAGAATCCAGTTCCCGGTATAAGTTTTTGTGTGTTGTATGTTCCGGATCGGGGGTATTTTTTGTGACGAATTTTTTTATGGATTCATTTTCAGAAGGTCTTACTGCGTAAGAATCTGTCCCGCAGCAGCGCGAGTCCGCAGATGGCAGCAGTTTCCGCCCGCAGGATCCAGCACTGCATGTGAAGGGGGTGGAAGGCATTTTCTTTCATTTTCTCTTCCTCCTCCTCCGTAAAGCCGCCCTCGGGGCCCACAAACCAGCCGATATCTTTTATTTCATTTTCTCCGCCGGAAAAAGGGTCTTTTTCCTCTTCGGCAACGCTGCCGTAAAAACATTTTCCGCATTTGGAAGAGGCTGTTTCCAGACTTTCCGTAAATTTGACCGGCGGAAAAAGTTGAGGCAGATAAGGATTTCCGGATTGTTTGCATGCTTCAAACAGAAGTTCGCTCCATCTGCCGTTTACCGAATCGGCATCCGGCAGGGCAACCGATCTTTCGCAGATCAGGGGTGTGATGCTTGCCACCCCCAGTTCCGTACACTGTTTAAGGATGATATCCATTTTCTGCCGTCTGGGCGGAGCAAGAAAAAGATGAAGGGCTGCTCCGGGCAGCGGGGGAAGTTTTTCCACATTTTCAACCGTGAGAGTTTTTTCTTTCTCCACTCTGGCTAAAGCGGAGTTGCCTTTGCCGTCCAATAGCCGGCATACATCGCCGGGGGCGGCACGGAGGATCTTGAAAAGATGGGTGTTTTCCCCTTTCTCCAGAGTTACGGTATCTCCCGGTCGGACAGAGGCAAGTTGATCATAACGGAAAGAGTGCATATTTTTCTCCTTACTGCCCCTTTTTTCCGGCGATCTGTGCCGCAAAAAGGATATTTTCCATCATATCAATGATCTCTTTTGCTGCATCCGGTCTGGCTTTGGCAAGATTTTTTCTGCCGTTTTCCATGAAAATTTCCGGGGAGGCAAGAAAAGAGGATATATTTTTCTTTAATTTATCTGCAAGGGTTTCATTATCCCGTATGATAACAGCTCCCCCGCTTTCCGCAAGGTAAGAGGCATTGTCAAACTGATGGTCTTCAGCGGCATAAGGATAGGGGACAAGAATGGTATATTTCCCGAAACATGCTGTTTCTGCCACGGTGGAACCGCCGGCACGGCTGATGATCAGATCTGCCGCAGGATACAGAAACTGCATTGCGTCGGAACTTTCCAGAAGAAGTTTGGTTCCCCGGAAAGAGTTGTAGGCTTCTTCCAGTTCTTTCACCTTGCCTTTTCCGGCAAGATGGATGATCTGGAGGTTTTCCGCCCCCGGGAGAGTCAGAAGGGAAAGGACTGCCTTATTGAGTGACGCGGCACCCAGAGAACCGCCGAAAGCAAGAAGGACAGGGCGGGAAGGGATAAAGGAGCTTCCGTAGATCCCGTTGATCTTTTTCACAGCCTCTTCCCGGGAACAATGGATACACTCTTTGAGTTCCTGACGCAGAGGCATCCCCGTCAGAATGGCAGGACAGCGGCATTTTGCCGCATCCGGTGAAGGGAAGGAAAGTGCCAGAGCCTTGGCATAGCGGGAAAGAAATTTGTTTGCCTTTCCCAGTCGGGCATTGCCGTCGTGCAGAAAAATGGATATGCCCATTTTTTTTGCGGCAAAGGCGGGAGGGATGGAGGCAAAAGACCCCATACACAACAGTGCCTGTGTCCGATGTTCCCGGAAGGCATTTCTGACAGCCTGTTTTCCTGCAAAAAAATCAAAGATGAAACGCATTGCCCCCATCGGCCGGACAGAGGGGGGGGGAGGCTTTGATCTGAATATTTTTTATGCCGAAAGAATCTGCGATCCTGCTTTGAGCGGGGGCATTTTTCCCGCCGATGACAAGCAGAACATCTCCACCCTCTTCCTTGAATTGTCTTGCAATGGCAAGTCCGGGGTAGAAATGTCCGCCCGTACCGCCGCAGCTTATTGCCAGTCTTTCCAGTTTCATCATTATGCTTTTTCCTTCTTTTTTCAATATCCGATTATTTTCCGGAGTTTTCTTTCCCTTTTCCCGTCCCGCGGGGAATAAATCTTCCTGCAAAGGACTTGATCTTTTCCCAGACGGAATTATGGTATTCCGGATACGCTGCATCCAATGCCACACTTATCAGTAATCCGGTCGCTGCAAGACAGCTTACAAGACTGCTGCCGCCGTAGCTGATGAAAGGAGCCGGCATCCCCTTTGTGGGGAAAAATCCGGAAATGACTCCGATGTTGATCATTGCCTGTATGGCGATCCATGTGGCGACAGCAAAGGCAAGGAGAGTCCCCTGTCTGGTCCGGGCTTTCATGCTGATACGGATGGCAAGGAAAATATAGACGATGTAAACAAGGATCACACAGCACAGAGAAATAAATCCCAGTTCCTCTCCCACGATGGAGAGGATGAAATCGGTATGAGCTTCCGGCAGGTATTTATGTTTGAATCTGCTTTCCGTGAATCCTCTTCCTGTCCAGTTCCCGGAGCCGAGAGCAAGTATGGAGTGCCACAGCTGATAGCCGGTTTTGGTTTCAAATGCTTCCGGATCGAGGAAAGAGGTGAGGCGCGCCCAACGGAAAGGACTGCAATATTTGATAAAGAGAAAGAGTGCCGCCGGAACGATGATCCCGCAGATGATAAAGTAGATAAGCCGCAACCCTGCCACATACAGGACTGCCAGAAAGATCACACCCAGAAGTATGCTTGTTCCCATATCCCTGCCAAGCGCGACAAGGGCAATGACTGTTCCGGCAAGACTGCCGGAAAGAAGAAAAAATTTAAAGGAGCGTTTTTCCAGAAGTTTGATCCTGTCTGCGCAGAATTTTGCAAGGAAAAGAGCAAGGACGACTTTGGCAAATTCCGATGGCTGGATATTGCCGATCCCCGGTATGGGGATCCATCTTCTTGCCCCTTTGATGGGGGGAAAACATAACGCAAGCAACAGTAAAATTGCCACCGCTGCCATCAGAACGGGACTCCAGGAGCAGAGACGGCGGTAACCTGTGAGAAGAATGGCAAAGAATCCGCACAACCCCACAACAGTCCATTGAAGCTGTTTCACGAAAAGGGAGGATCCCGCCAGTCCGTAGGCACTTCTGGCGATCCCGAAGGAGGTGGAATAGAGCATGACCAGTCCGAAAAGGATCATCAGAGCGGTGATAATACAAAGTGCCGCAGCTTCTCCCAGAGGCGGTTCCTGCTGGAGAAGTTCCGGTTCATCTTTTTTTGTTGCATCCAGATAGCGCAGTCTCATTTTTATTTTCAGTCATTGGCGGGTGATTTCAAAAGTTTCCGGAATACAGTCTTTTTCCGTATAACTGCTTTTCCTTTTTCCTGTCAGAAATCATCCCGGTTGTCAGTTGTCCGGAACATGGTTTTCCGTGATCCGGAAAAACAATGGTATCATACACTACTATCATTTTTAAAAATTTCATCCCTGAAATCAGATTTTTTTTGAATT
This sequence comes from Lentisphaeria bacterium, assembly GCA_017504325.1. Lineage (GTDB taxonomy): Bacteria > Verrucomicrobiota > Lentisphaeria > Victivallales > UBA1829 > RGIG5327. Next base: position 4,356 of record JAFVRL010000076.1, read on the forward strand.
TTTTCCCTGTAAGAGGAGGGAGTCATGCCCGTACGCTTTTTGAAATCGTTGGCAAAATAGAGCTGATTGCGGTATCCGCAGTAACTTGCCACAAGTTTTATGGGCATGTGGGGAGCCGTTGCAAGGAGATCTTTTGCGTACTTGTGTCTGAGTTCGATAATATAATCTCCCGGGGAGAAAGAGGTATATTGCCGGAAGAGGATGCAGAGGCGTGTTCTGCTGCATCCCGCTTCTTTGCAAAGATCCTGTAATGTGATCTTCTGGAAAAGATTGCGCTGGATGAACTGCTGGGACATGATGACCTCATAGGGAAGGGTTTTCCGGGGAACGAATCTTGCAGCATACATCAATATACTGTAGGCAAGAAGAGAAAGACGGGGGGCATCCGTTTCATCCCTTTTACCCAGAAGATGATAGACTTCTTCAAAAAGTGCCTCATATTCCTCTGTGAAAAAATCTTTGACTACGATACAGTCTGCAAGGGAGAGATTTTCCAGAATAAGCCTCAAAAGATGTCCTTCCATACCTAAAGTTCTCTGGATCGTTTCCCCGTTTACTGCAGTGAAGGTATGTGGGCCGGGGGGCATCAGGATCGTTTCGCCCTCTTTGACAAGGTGGACTTTTCCGTTGCTGATGACTTGCAGACACCCTTTTTCCACATTGCACACGATCCAGCATTCGTAGTGGGTGTGCCGCACAAAGTAATTTTCGGCATAAGTGGTTCTTGTTGCATAATAGGGCCACAGAACAAGGGGAAAAGTGGATTCCGGTCTCCAGTTGTTCTGCCGGATTTTCAAATGATGGCGCAGAACACTATTGTAGGAATTTTTATTGACGATCTCCATAAAGCTCCTTTACGGTTTCTGAAATACTCTTCATATTAATATAGTGCGGTCTGAAAAGATTTCAATATGATTTTATATATACATTGAAATATTTTATATAATAAATATCCACTTCCCCCTTGTTTCACAGGAAAAATGTATTATTATTTTCTATGGAGAAATTTCATTTTGTTGTTTCTGCTGTTTTGAAAGGCTGCCGGAGGAATCATGTTTGATGTGATACGGGAGCGTTTGAGAGTGTAAAATGGCAAAACAGGTTCCGTTACAATAAGGTCCGTAATGCAGAAATACATAAAAAGGAGGCAATATAATGAATCTTATGCGGCGAAAGACCGGTATGAAACTCAAATATTCTTATGCTGCCGTCCGGCACGGGAATGTTCCGGTACAATTTTGAGAAATAACAGAAACGGAAAATCCGGAATGAATGAGAAATTTTTGTTTCGCATAATATTCATTATGTGAAACAAAACGGAAATGTTTTCAGCGGGAAACAAGGTGAATAAGCAAACTGGAAAATAAAAAAAATGCAGAAAAAAACTCAAAGGAGGTAACATAATGAATATTATGCGACACAACAGGAATTTTACACTCATTGAACTTCTGGTCGTCATTGCTATTATCGCCATTCTGGCAAGTATGCTTCTTCCCGCACTGAACCGGGCAAGGGATGCGGCAAAGGCGATCAGCTGCAAAAGCAATCTCAAACAGTTGGGTTATACCGTGAGACTCTATGCGGATACTTATAAAGGGTGGGTTCCCAATTATCTTGCCCACAAGCACTTTCTGGAAGTTCTTGCGGAGCAGGTTCATGGAAAAATGATCCGGTCCGGGGCCCCCACCAATCCGAAAGCCAGTGCCGCCTACGGTTGTCCCGGTATGGAAAGACCGCCTGTTTACACCAATGAGTGGCAGATGAATCATTACGGAAGTTGGCTCATCACCCCCGGTGCAGATGGTGACGCAAAACATAAATGGCTTTCAAAAACAAAATTTCAATCCACAGATACAAGCGATTCTTATTTCTGGAATCTGGACAGATTTCCCAAACCGGCGGAAAGAATATTCTATGGGGATACCCTCAAGACTTATACGATTTATGACAGAAACAACAGACCGAAAGCCCAGTCGGCATTTTTCCAGAACCGTTTCAATAGCTCCTATCTGGATCGTCCGCTTCTGGATCTGCGTCACGCAGACTCCACCAATGTGGGATTCATGGATGGACATGTGGACAATCCCAAAAAATTGGATTTGAAGGTAAAATATCTTTTCAGAGCCGCATGGGTAAGAGGTATAGCTGTTGAATTTTAAGAAAAATAACAGAAAGGAAAGAAGAATGACAAAACGCGCTTTTACTCTTATCGAATTACTGGTTGTTATTGCGATCATCGCCATCCTTGCCAGTATGCTTCTTCCCGCACTGAACCGGGCAAGGGATGCGGCAAAAGCGGTCAACTGCAAAAGCAATCTCAAACAGATCGGTTATACCTTGAGATTGTATGCCGATACCTACAAAGGCTGGGTCCCGAATTATTCCTCCAAGCATCATTTCCTTGTTGTTACAGTAAAATATATACACGGTGTCGATCTTCATGCTGAATGGAAATCAAGACCGAAAAAAAGTCTGCCATACGGCTGTCCCGGCATTGACAGACCGCCCCTTGACAGTGTTAATGACTGGGCACGGAATCATTACGGAGTGCTGCTCGATACCAATTTGAGTGACACCATTACAAGAGCAAAATTACTGGAAACTGATACCAGCGGGCAAAGACCCTATTTCTGGAACTTTGACAGAGTGAAAGATCCCCATAAAAAAATCTACTACGGCGACAGTCAGCACTATTATGACACAACTAACACAAAATTTGCCCAGGCACCTTACTTTCTTACCAGGTTCAAGGGAGGAGAGACCGGTAAAAGCAAACCACTCTTGAGTTTGCGTCATGGAGATGCCACCAATGTGGGGTTCGTTGACAGTCATGTGGAAACATTGAAAAAACTCGATATGAAGACAAAATACTCTTATACAGCCGCCTGGATCAGGAATGTGCCGATAGAGTTCTGAAAAAAACATCAGGATAATTATTCAAAATAATATAAAAACAGACAGAAAGGAAAAAGAATGAAAAAAATCTTCTCACTTCTGCTTCTTGCGTTTGCCGTACTTTTTACGGTACAGGGAGCAGAAAAAACAGGGCCGGTAGCCCATTACAAACTGGATGAAGGCGAAGGCAATATCGCAAAAGACTCTTCCGGTAATGGACTGGATGCAACACTTATCGAAACCACATGGGAAAAATTCGGTGTAAAGGGGAAAGCAGTAAGACTTGACCACACCAAAAAGAAAGCCCATATCAAACTGCCCATGGATAGCAGGCTTGTGCTTGAAAAAGAGATGACCCTTTCCCTCTATTTCAAGGTGGAAAAATTCTATAAAGGGCTGACTCTTTTTTCTTCCGGCAACTATTATCTCGGCTGGACGAGTGTTGTTTACAGAAGTTTTATCAACGTTTCCTCCATCGAAAGAAATAACCGCAGTGACAAACGCAACGGCGGTCTCTGCCGGGTCTCCCTTGCCCCCGGAACCGGGCCTCTTGCCCCCTTCCATAACGTAGTCTTTACTGTTGGTCCCGATCCTGCCAACAAGGATCAGAATGTCCTGCACATATATCTGGACGGGAAAAAACTTTCCCATAAAGGGGTAAGCGCTTTCCCCATGCGTGCCCCCATCCGCACCAATAAAAAAGTGCCCATCACCATCGGCAATTTCACCTCTGCGGAAGGTCAGTGGTTCAGCGGGATCATTGATGAGATCAAGATCTATGACCGGGTCCTTTCTCCTGAAGAGATCGCAAAAGATTACAGAAGAACTACTGCCCAGAGTACAGAAGGACCGGGGGAAAAAGTCACTCTTAAAAAAATTGACTTCAAACCTCTGAAGAATAAAAAAGTAGCTCTCTATACTCCCATCAAAGTAACAAAAGAACAGCTTTCCGGCAGCAAGGATGAGGGGCAGGATTCCCCCCGTCACGTCCCCGCATGGGCAAAACCTGTCCGCAGTGTGGAATGGTTCAAAGAACAGGCGGAAAAACTGGGCTGCACTGTTACCCTTGTTGATGATGCAAAACTTTCCGACAAAAAGTATCTTACCAAAAAGAACTTTGATACATTGATCCTTCCTGTGGGCGTGATCCCCTTTGAAGGAGAGGAATCCATTTTTGAATATCTTGTTTCCGGCGGAAATCTTATCACCCCCACGGTTCTGCCCAGCGTTTACAAAAGATATGCAGACGGTTCCTTCGGCAAATTCAGAGGCAATATTCTGAAAAACCATACAAGAGGCTGGTACAGCCCCTTCCTTTTGCGTTCAACTCCCGGTCCCACAGGACTCCGCTGGTGGGTCGCCCCTCTCGGTTTGAATCCTGATGTGGTGAATATTACAGGCGACCTTATGGCGGGTACTGTCACCAACCCCAATCCCAGAAGAAGAGTAGCCTACCGTCCTCTGGACAGATGGGGCAAGATCCCCGGACTGGACGGAGCCTACGGCGACGGCAACAACTATGCTCTGGGTGCAGACGTTCAGGTGGAACTTTATCAGGAACGCACCGGTATCGGTTCCGGTTTTGCTGTGTACCGTTATTACAACAATCTTATCTTTGATGCCACTCTTGCCCAGTTCGGCTCCATCGGAAACAGTCTGATCAAAGGCAAAGACGGCGATAAATACTTTAAAGCAGTCATGTATCTTCTGGAAAGCAAACTTCCCGGGGAACAGGATAAAGAGTATTACAGAAATGCGGTTGCGCTCCATAAGGAATACAGCGAACTTTCCATGACCTATACTTCCGCAGTTGCGGCATTGCGTGATGCCGCGTTCTATTCCTATCTTTCCGGCGGGGAATGGAAAGAGCATACGGAAAAACTCAACGCAATAGAAAAAGAATTTGCTGAAATCACAGCAGAACGCAAAATCCAGAAACAGCTTCTGCTTGCAGGCAAATACGCGGAATCCGCCAAAAGTACTTCCGCACTTCTTGCCAAAGTGAGAGCTTCTGCAAAGAAATATGCTTCTTACATTGCAGAAGGCAACAACGCTGTTGCAGATGCCAAAGCACCTGCAAAAGTACCAGTAAAACATAAATACGGGACGATTCCCTCCATTGCCTCCACGGTCATCCCCACCAACCTTTCCATGTTCCGGGGAAGATTGTTTGATACCATCCGCAGGATCGGTTCCAATGTTTACAGCGGGATGATGGATACCTGGTATGTGGAAGATCCCCGGGTGCAGGAAAACCTTAAAGGACTTCTCCGTGACCATAAATTTGTGTATGCTGCCGGTCCCCGTGTCCTTGTCCGGGGCGGACATTTCAATCCTGCCAATGGTACAGTAAAAGATGCCAAAGCTATTCCCTATCCGGAAGAAGCTCTTTCCAGACAGGTGGGCGGTATCCTGAAAAGCTGGGCATGGAAAGGAAAAGAACAGTTCCGTATCGGTACTGCCGATGAAACCGGTATCGGGTTGAATTTCTGGGGAACACAGGCAAAAGAAGCCTTGCAGAAACACTTGAAAGAGTATTATAAAAACGATATTGCGGCAATGAATGCTCATTGCGGCACCTCTTACAAATCCTTTGAGGAAGTTGCCGTTCCTGTCCGTAAACCGGAGACCCCGGCACAGCACGCCATCTGGGAACACTTCAACAGATGCCGTGAAGCCTATCTGGAAATGATCTACAAAAACTTCTATAAAATTGTGAAAAAACACAATCCCGCTCTGGATGTTTTTGCTCTTCCCTCCACCGGCGGCTCCCAGTTGCCTCTCTACGGACTCAACTACTATAACGCAACAAAATATCAGGATGTAAGCGGTATCGACGGTACCTGCTGCGCCATCGACAAAGAGTGGCTCTTCCTTGACCTTGCCACCAAACGCTATCTTACAAGCGAATGGGGCAAACTCTATCAGGAAACAACCATTCAGGATGTGAATGGGCAGATGTGGCAGGAACTTGCCGGCGGTGCCCTGGGTGTGGAACAGCACGTCTGGTGCTTCGGCGACGATTCCGTAAACTTTGTTGACCCTGTGAACTGCCCCACCGTTTACGGGGCTGTCCTCCACATGGCTCTCAAGGATATGCGCAAACTTGACCATATCATCCTTGACGGGAAACGTGCCGTACCTGAAGTGGGGATCCTCTTCTCCCAGGCAAGCCGTATCCATGATCAGGGCTGGGGCTGGGCAGGCGGAAGTACCTCTTCCAATCACATGCTTGCGGTAAGCTACTACTACAAACATTTTCTTTCCTGGGGCAGATCTGCAAGAGTATTTGCGGAAGAAGCCCTTGTGGAAGGCAAAATGCCCTTTGTGAAAGTCCTTATCGTTCCCCAGGCGGAATTTCTCTCTGAGAAAGTACAGAAAGCCCTTCTGGATTATGTGAAGAAAGGCGGTCAGCTCATCATTGAAGGCAGAGGCGGCAAATTTGATGAATTCGGCAGAAAATCCGATCTCATCTTCCGTACAGCCGGAGTCATACCCTCCTTCTCCGATGCAAAGAAAGCCACCATGGAAAAGAGTGTACTGGGCATCCAGAAAGGGGACAGCATCTACTCTCCCGCAGGCAAAGGCAAAGTCCTTGCCTCCTATGACAAAGAAAATACTGCCATCCTTACCAATACTTACGGTAAAGGCTCCATCACCTTTATGGGCTTCGGACTGGGCTGCTATAAATACGGAAGTTTCGCTCCCGTACTGGAAAGGATCCTGCGTTCTCTCCATGTGGATGCCAGATTCAAAGTATCCGATCCCTCCCTTGTCCTCCGTGAATGGGAATACGGCGGAGACAATTATCTCATCCTTACCAAGATGAAAAATTCCTGGGCAATGCAGGAAGCGCAAATCTCCATCCGCGGAAAAGTTGCTGTGGAAGATTATCTCTTCGGTAAAGAAGTGAAAACTTC
>JAFVRL010000077.1 GCA_017504325.1 Lentisphaeria bacterium
GAGGGGAAAAGAGAAGATCACAGAAGGAATAAAGTCTCTTGTCCCCTTTGCACTGGGCGGGCTTCCCATGTTTCTTCTTTATGCCCTGTATCATAAGATCTGTTTCGGGTCGTTTTTTACTCCGGCGACGGTTTTCAATAATCCCATGTTCCATGATAAAGATACCCTGGGCGGTACATTCGGATCCTTCCGGCCTTTTATCATTCTGAAGTTATTGATCAGTCAGCACCGCGGATTGCTTTTTTATTCCCCGGTTCTTCTTGCTTTTGTGCCGGGATTTCTGAATATGATCCGGAAGGACAGGGAGAAAAAGATTCTTGCGTGGGGATTGCTTGCCGTTATTTTTATGACACTTTTTTCACTTTCCAGTTTCAACGGCTGGCATGGCGGCCACTCATTTTCTGCCAGATACTTTATTCCGGTCATTCCGGCTTTTGCCGTGCTTTGCGGTGCATTTCCTTTGAATACGCTTTTGAGAAAGAGCTTTGCGGCAGTAGCGTTTCTTCTCTCCTTTTTCTATATGCTTACTGCCAATTATCTCAACCCTCTGGTAAATGATTTTATACAGGAACCCTTCCGGGGGTATCTTATGGATCTTTTCCGCAATACCGGAAAGATGCCGCCTCCGCCGCATCTGATGCGGATGTACGGGATGATCGAAAATATGAAAGAGGAGGCAGCTGCCTATTCTTCATTCTCGCTGGGGGAACTTTTCGGATTTTCCGGGTATGGAAGTTTGATATTGCTTACCATCCTTCTTGCCGTCCTTATCAGCTGTATCTACCGGGAGGAAATAAAGAAAATGCCCTGTCTTGCAAAAAAAATAAAGAAAATCAATTCTTATGGTATAAGAATTTCCTGTTCATGGGTATTATTTTTTATTGTTCTTTTACTGCTTTTTGCCGTTCCGGGAATGACTCCATGGATCAATGATGAACCCTCATTATTGGTAATGGCGTTGAAAAATAATGACCAATTGAGTTGTGCTGTACGGGGATTGATCGGGTCGGTGGGATTTTTTTACGGACCTTTTGCTGTATGGTTTTATCAGATCCTTCTGCTTTTTACTTTTTCACCATATCTGCTTGTCGTATTGAAAGTTCTGATTACCGCAAGTGTATCGGTATGGGCGTTGAGAAATATCTGCAAGGTATTGAAACTGGATTGGAAATGGTGTTTTATCTTTCTTTTTGCTTCACCTTTTGCCTGGCATTATGCGAGAGTATTATGGGATAATGTCCTGTTGTTTCCATTGTCTTTGTGTCTGCTTGCTTTTGTATGCAGATTTATTCAGGAGGAAAAAAGTACTTTCCAAAACGCCTGCGGGGCAGGGGTATGCGGTTGGTTTATGCTTTTGCTTCATCCCATGAGTCTTCCTGTGGTTGCTCTCTTTCCCTTTGTTCTTTTTATGGATATTCTTGTAAGAAAGAAAGAGGAACGAAAAAAGATCCGGGGATATGGAATCGTATTTTTTGCAGGATTGGTGGCGGCAGTCCCGGCATTGTGTTTTTATCTGCCCCAGGTATTGAAATTGCAGAAAAAGGCAATGCCTGTTTCCGGAATTTCCGGAAATGTGAAAGTTTTGTCCTGTGAAAAGTTCTTTGCCTATATGGAAAATCTTTCCGGTTACGGGTATGATAAATGGTTTATTCCGGAATTGACAGATGACTTTTCTGGAAAATTTTATTTCTTTGCCGGACTTCTTCTTATGGTGATTTTAACAATTCTTCTGCTTGCAGGGATCATCATTATTTTGAAAAAAGTTCTGAAAAAAGAAATCACGGCAGAAGTGATGCTGGGAAGTTTTTGCATTTGTATATTGATCGGTAAAATCATAATGGAAATTCTTTTGCAGTTAAAGATTTTTCCTCATTATCAGATGCCGATTGTTCCTGTTGCGGGAGTTCTTGTTCTGCTGGGAGCAAAGTATATCCTGAAAAATGGTTCCGGATTTGCGGCAATAAAAGCAAGTTCCTGTGTTATGGTGATTTTTACAATTTCTATTTTCCTTACCATTTATTTCCATGACGGGACAAAATCTTTTGTTTACGGTCCGGCTCTGGGCAATCAATATGAAAATATCCGGATCGTGAACCGGATGAAATCGCTTGGTGTGTTAAATAATTTCCGGCACAGTGTGGGAAATTACCGTGCATTTCCTCAGGCTTTGGAATGTTTGTTTTTACTCCATGACCACTCTTACAAACCGGAAGAAAAATTCCTGCCACCTTCCGGAGTGAAATATGATGTGATCTTGCGCTATATTTCTCCTGCATCGGTATCCGGCTTGCTGGGATTGGATGTCCGGCAGGTTGCCGGCCCGGAATATGATTTTTTTGCAAACCGGAAGGAATAAAAAATGGATAAAAGAGATGAAATGCTTGCATTGATGGAAACAAGAAGAAGCTGCCGGAATTTCAAAAGGGAAATGATCCCTTCTGAAATTCTGGAAAAGATCCTGCGTGCCGGAACATTTGCCGCAACAGGAAGAAACCGTCAATCCCCCATTATTATTGCTGTTACAAATAAAAAACTGCGCGATGAAATATCCCTTTGGAACCGGAAGATCATGGGAACGGATACAGATCCTTTTTATAATGCCCCGGTCATTCTTATCGTTCTTGCAGATAAAAATATTCCTACTTACCTCTATGACGGAAGTCTGGTCATGGGAAACCTCATGCTTGCCGCCCATGCCTGCGGAGTGGCAAGCTGCTGGATCCACCGGGCAAAGGAGGAATTTGAAAGTAATGAAGGAAAAGCTCTTCTGAAAAAACTGGGGATCGAAGGGGAATATGAGGGGATCGGACATTGTGCTTTAGGGTACAGTGCCGTGGAACTTCCGGAGGGTAGTACCCGGAAGGAAAATTATATTTATCACATGGATTGAAAAAATTTACGGAAATGGTCATCCACTGAAAATTGAGAGGAAATATATGTTTTTTTCACGGAGTTTTTTATCATATTTTACGGTATTTTTCTTTGGCGCATTCAATGATAATATGTTCCGTAATGCATTGGTGGTAATGATTACCTACCAATCCGGATTCACTCCGGAAAAAGCATCGGGATTATCTTTCCTTGCCATGTCTCTTATGATGCTGCCTTTTTTCCCATTTTCCGCATTGGCAGGGGAGGCGGCAGATAAATTTTCACAGGCAAAGATGTTCCGGCTCGTAAAGATCGCGGAAGTTTTTCTTATGGTGCTTACTCTTGCGGCATTTATCTGCAGATCACTGCCGCTTCTGATGGTTTTGCTCTTTTTAATGGGAACACAATCGGCATTTTTCAGCCCATTGAAATATTCCTATATGCCCCGCAATCTGGAAAAAGGAGAGCTTTTAAGAGGAAATGCCTATGTGAATGCCGGTACTTACGCAGCCATCCTTATCGGTACTCTTGTGGGCAATACTCTCATTGAACTTCCCAACGGCAGACTTTTGACCGGGATCATGCTTACAGTTTTTGCTGTAGCGGGATGTATCGGGGCATGGAAGGTTCCGGACAAAGTGCCGCCTTCACCGGAGATAAAGCCGGATTGGAACATACTGCGCGGTACCTTTAATCTCTTGAAAAATCTATTCCGGAATAAGAATATCCTCCGTTGTACCATTGGTTTATCCTCTTTCTGGATGACCGGGGCATTGTATGTTTCCCAGCTTGCCGGATTCTGTAAAGATGTGCTTTATA
>JAFVRL010000078.1 GCA_017504325.1 Lentisphaeria bacterium
CCCGGTGCCAGTAATAGAGGGGTCTTCCGGAGTCATGGGCAAGTTTCACCATCTCCCGGATGAGAGCAATATTTTTGTCCAGTTGTTCATGGTCTATGTTCAGAGTCGGGTATTTTCTGAAATGCGCAAGACCGTTGAGACCGCCCAATATCTCGTGGCAGGAGGCGCATACTTCAAAAGAATCCACTTTGAAGGGACTTTTATCCGCATGTTCAATAACTTTTTTCATGTATGCCAGATCCGGTGCGGTGGGGTGCATCAGGGACCAGGTCACTTCGGGAAGAGTGTTTTTCATAATCTTTTCCTTGTTTGTTGAGGTAATTTCAAAACTCCTCAAAAATCTTTAAACGCATCTGCTTTGATTTGTAAAAGGAGCATTTGAGGCTGTTACCGCAGAGGGTAGCAGCCTCAAATTACCTTTCACAACTCTTTGCAGCTGCATCTTTGATTTTTTTTGAATGACTTTTGAAATTACCTCTGTTGTCTGTTATATGATTTTTTGCGTATTAAGATACCTTCTTTTCCCTGTTCTTTCAAGTGAAATGCCGGATTCTTTTGCTGAAAAAATCTTTACAGCTCTCTTTTATCTGCTTTTCATTCTCTTGTTCATTGTTATTTCTGCCGGTTCATACACACTGATGTTTTACAGGCAGCCCACACGAAGAACTGCCTTTGTGCAGATGTGTTGTACAGTATGTCCGGCAGACCACCTTTTTTTTCAATAATTTATATCGGGCAGTTGTGAAATCATGATCCTTAATTTCTGAATATTGCAAAAATGTAATCTTCCGGCAATCTTCCGGTAATCTTTAAGATGTATATTAAATGAACATTTTTCAAACTGCGGCATTGCATTTCAGAAGTATGAGCGTATCCGGCTGGTGGTTTGCAGATGTGTAAAACAGGATTTATCATGGACGAAATGAATGAAAATAAAATGAAAGAAAGAGACCGGATCATACTGGCTGCTGAAAATAATGAATTACGGCTTAAAAGTATGAAAAGTATTCTTTGCAGACTTTTGATCTGGGGCTGCATCATTGCTTCTGTTCCGGTGATATTGTATTTCATCATGGTTTCTCCGGATCTGGGGGCAGCCGCGGCGATTGCCACAAGTATCTCCTGGTGGCTTCTGATCCCCTGTTTTGCTGTTTCAGCCGGGACACTTTCCTATTTTCTTATGCAGGCACTTCTTGCCTTTTTTTACAAAGATCTGTCTCCGCAGAAGGATGAGTTTCTGCCCCGTCTCACGGTGATCGTTCCTGCGTACAATGAAGGAAAGTATGTGGCAAAAAGTCTGGCAAGTATTCTGGAAAGCGATTATCCTGCGGATAAACTGGAGGTCATTGCAGTAAATGACGGCAGTGAAGATGATACCTGGGAATGGATCACTTATGCCGTAAAACAGTCATCCGGCAGGATCCGGGCGATCAATATGCCGCAGAATGGCGGAAAGAAACTTGCGTTGTGCGCGGCAATGGAGGTTGCCACAGGCGAAATCGTGGTAACGGTGGACAGCGATTCCCATTTGACAAGTTCAGCATTGCGTAATATCACAGCACGATTTACCAATGAGAAAGTCGGAGCGGTTGCCGGGAATATCCGGGTGAGCAATATGGAAGAGGGGGCGATCCCCAAAATGCTGGAAGTCACTTTTGCTTTCGGTTTTGAGTTTATGCGTACCGGGCAGAGCCAGATCCATTCGGTATTGTGTACTCCGGGGGCATTGAGTGCATACCGTTTGAGTGCCGTTCTTCCTCTGTTGGATATATGGAAAAAACAGACCTTCATGGGTAAACCTTCCAGTATCGGGGAGGATCGTGCCATTACCAGTTTATTGATCCGCAACGGCTGGTATGTGGAATTTCAGCGGGATGCTGTTGCTTTTACCAAGATGCCTGTTACCTACAAAGGTGTCTGCAAAATGCTCATCCGCTGGTGCAGAAGTGATGTGAGGGAAAACTGGGTGATGACCAAATATGCGTTTGGTTCATTGCGTCTTTTTGATCTGGAACATGCCGCTTTGCGGATGAATCTCATCTTTGCCAATGGCGCATTGATCCTGCCCTTCTTCTGGTTGCCCATGCTGGTTGGGGCATTGATCATTTCTCCGGTGATGACACTTCTTTATACGGTTGGAGGATCTGTCTTGTGGTCTATGATGCCTGCTGTGATCTATGCTTTCCGCTATAATACCCGGGATGCACTGTGGGCGTTTGTGTACGGAGTTTACAGTCTGCCCTTTATTTCCTGGATCTGTGTTTATTCCATTTTTACTGTAGGCAATTCCGATTGGATGACCCGGAGTCTTGCCGCAACCGGCAGGGAGAAAAAAAAAGAGTATTTTTCAACCGGGGAAAAAAGTTTGAGTGAGGAAAATTGTCCTCTTCCTGTGGCGATGCCTGTTTCCACTTTTGCCGCCTCCTGCGGAACAAAAACAGAATTGTGCATGGAACGGATCCGGGAACACAAGAAAGAAAGGCTGCGTTCAAGGCGTTTGACCGCCACCCAGAGGATCGCAAGAAGAAAATTAAGATTTCTGCATCATCTTTCCGCCTTTCCTTCTCTCTGGAAACAGGAGAAATAAGGTTTTGCGGGTGTATTTTTCCGGGAATCGTAAAAAACATTAAGAAGAATCAAAAAATAATCTGTATTTTTGTTGCAATCTGTCCGGCTCTATGTTATATTACGGAAAAATCCCGGCAGTTTGGGGTTTGAAAGTAATTTAACAGAAAAGGGCGGTACAGTATGAACAGTGACATTTTTCTCATTCTCTTTATTATTTTTGTTTTTATGATGACACTGTTGCCGTTGCTGTTGCGTAAATTCGGTATTCCTTCCGTGATCGCACTTCTCCTTGCCGGAATGATCATTGGTCCGAACTGTCTCAATGTGGTGCATAATTTTTCAGAAATGCTTTCTTTTCTGGTAAAATCCCCGGCGCAGGCGGAGCAGAACTTTAATGCTCTTATTACGGCTCTCGGGTCTCTGGGACTGGTTTTTCTGATGGCGCTTGCGGGAATGGAGGCGGATTTTAAACTTATTGATTCAGCCAGAAAACCTGTGATCGCTTTAAGTATTCTCACTTTTGCCGTTCCTGCTGTGACAGGATATTTTGTGTATGCCTATTTCTGTCCCAATGATTTTCCGGGAAAACTTCTGTATGCGTCTTTGTTTGCCTCCCACTCGGTGGGGATCGTCTTTCCTGTAATAAGGGAATTGAAACTTTCCAAAACAAAATTCGGCGCAGCGGTTCTCATATCCACGGTCATTACTGATGTGGCAAGTATCATTCTGCTTGCGGTAGCGGTCCAGATGAAAAAACAGGAACTGGGGATTTTACGCAGCGGTGCCGGTACGCTTTCTGTTTTTGATTATATCAATCCTGCGGTATTCGGCGCGTGGTTCACACCGCTTTTTCTGCTGATCGTAGTGGCATTCCTTGTCGCGGCGGTATTTATTGTCATGTTCATAGGCAAACGCATTGTGAAACTTGTGGGTGAGCAGGAGGATCTGCTTATCACCTTCCTGCTTCTGGTGATCCTCTGTACGGTTCTTGCCGGAGAATTTTTAGGGATCAACCTTATCGTGGGTGCATTTATTGCCGGTATAGCACTCTCTCCCTTTATGCGTCAGGAAGGGATCCAGAGTAAGACCTTCTTCAAATTTGAAGGGATCGGTTACGGACTTCTCATACCCTTCCTTTTCATCTCCATCGGTATGCAGACGGATTTCAGCGTATTGGGAAAGAGTATGAACAATCTGTGGATCGTACTTTTCACCGTTATTGGGCTTGTAGGAAGCAAGATCTTTTCCGGCTGGCTGGGATTGCGTCTTACCGGATTTGACAACCGGCAGGGACTTTGTGCCGGACTTATGACCGTCCCCCAGTTGTCAGCCACACTGGCAGCGGCAACGGTGGGTAAAAATCTGAACATGCTGGATGACAATTTCTTCAATGCCATTATTATTCTCTCTGTTATTACGACTATTCCGATACCTTCTCTGGTAAGATTTATTATCTACCGCGGCAAGAAACAGATGAATTTCGAGAAGACTGAC
>JAFVRL010000079.1 GCA_017504325.1 Lentisphaeria bacterium
GCATTTTCAGCTCCCCGGCAGTCCGGAACAACCGTATGCAGTCGGGAGAATCATACATGGTACGAACCTTTACTTCCCCGCAGATCTTTGCTCCGTAGATCTTATTTGCCGCAATCAGCATACGGCTTGCCTCTTTCTGCCGGGGATCGGGAGAGTACCCCAGAATAAATCTTTCCGGAGCGCGTTCCTTGTAGGAGAGACACCGGGCAAAGGGGGTGGGGCCGTCACTCATACCCAAAACCGCTCCGCTCATCTCTTCAAAATAGACCTGATGATGTTCGTTCCGGGGGCAGATATGGGAAAGAAGCCATGCCTGACTGATGCCGTATTGATCCATATTCTCAAGGGTACGGGCAAGATCATGTCCCAGCCAGTCCGGGTGGTTGTGTGCGTCAATGATCCTCATTACTACATGATCCTTTCAAGATTTTCTGTTATTTCAAGTGTTTCCCCTGCCTTCATGGTAATTTCCTTATTATTCAGATTGGCAAGGATAAATTTTCCGCCGGTACGGGAATAGATTTTTACATAAACGATTTTCCCTTCTTCCATTTTGGAAGCAATTTCAAAGCCGCCCTCTGCAAGGAAGGAGGTATATTCCACTGTGAAATCCTCCGGTACGCCGGGGAAAAGTTTGATGATGCCGAAAGCACTTTGCAGCAGAAGTTCGGAGGCAAGGAATACTATGGCAGAATTGCCTTCAATTACAGCAGGAGCAAGTCTTTTTGCATCCGGATTTTCCGTTACACAGGAAACATGGGAGATATTGGGATCGTTTTTATCCAGTTTTCCACCGTCGGGATTGATCTGGTTGCGGTACATCCTTTCTTCATTGCGTTTCTCATTTTCCTCGCTTGCTTTTACGGGACCTATAAGAATGGGATCATGGGAAAAGAGGCCGTTTTCTTTTGCAAAAAGTTCCAGAAAACGGTGTACTTTTTTCCAGCCTTTTTCCCGGTTGCCTGCCCGCAAGTTGGCGGCGGTGGTGATAAATTCGCTCCAGTCATGGTTCATGTGGAAATGATCATCCCAGTCGGCAAAGGTGCGTTCCACAGCCTCTTCTTCAATAAATTTCAAAGTTTTCTGTGCCGCATCCACATCATTTTCAATGGCGGCAGGGAAGAAGGGGTAAATGGTGTGTCCGCCATAGAAGAAGTGATTGAGCGGCAGATCGACTCCCCCCCAGTAAGCTCCGTCGGGGCGTCTGGGCATGGAGGGATAATTTGCCAGAAGTTCCTCCCATTGCGGAAGATATTTTTTATCTCTTTTCAGGATTTTTGCTGCTTCAATGGTGGTTTCAAGACAGAGTTTGAAAAGGGCGACAGTGGAAAGTTCATCTCTTGTGAGAGTGAAGATCTCCGGCGGAACGCTCCAGTCCAGATGATATTTTCCATCTTCCCCTTTCCGCATGATGCTGGAATAGAAAAGCACAAATTCCCGCAGTAACGGGTAGAGTTTCTCTTTGAGAAGTAACACATCCTGTGAGTATTTCCATGCGTAACAAAGTACCATGCCGGTATAGGCACTTCCGCAAATGGTGTAACGGTAGGATTTTGTGGGGGTTTCCTTCCCCAGCTGATTGGTGGAAAGTGGTATATAGATCCCGTCACAGCCGAAAGTTTTTCTTGTATTTCTTTTCAACTCTTTTGCTGCATTTAAATAGGTATCGGCAAAAGCGGTAATAAGTTCCACTCTGTTGGCGGGGATCGTCCCCAGAGCGGAGATCTGCACATTCTGGTCATGGGCGTAGCCCTGACAGCCTACTCCCGGTACTCTTTCTGTGAGAGGGCCATACGCCATGCCGTTCAGACCGGGCATGGGGGCTTTACCGTAAACACAGGCAAGTTCATATAAGCTGAAGGTATAATATTTCTGTAATTCTTTATATTTTCCAAAGTCGGCATAAGCACCTTTTTCCCAGTAGGTGTGCCACCAGTTTTTGTGACCTTCCTCCAATTTTTCAAAGGAAATACCGGAGGCTTCTTCCAACTCTTTTATTGCTTCTTCGTAAGATTTTTTTGCATTTTTATGGGTTTTTACTGTGATATATAAATACGTTTCCCCGGTCTGTTCCAGAACGCCGCAGCGGTCGTTTGCAGAGGAGATACTCTTTTTCTGCCCTTCACAGGGAACGAATAGAGCCGCAATGGTATAATAAGATTTATTGCCGGGAAGTGCCTGGGTGAAAGCAAGCATATTTTCTTTTTCCGTATGCCAGAGGGGGGCTTTCAAACGGTCATCACTGGGGCGGACAAGTTCCAGAATATGGGGGAGAACGCCATTGCCGGATGTACCGGAAAGGTGCATGGCAATGACCTCTTTCCCACGGGGAATAAACATTTTTACTTTGAGATGCAGATTATGGGAATCCATCTCCTCTTCCAGTACGGCATCATAAAGGGAGAGGCGTCTTTTCGTGACCGGTACGGGGGGCGCACTCCAGCCGATCCCGTACCAGGAACTCAAACGCATGACGGCACAGCTTAAAGTATCCCTGTGGCGTTTGCGTTTGAGAGGGGCATTTTCCAGTTCATTGAGGAAATAGGTGTTTTTGGGGGACATATCCTTGATCCGGCGTAAAAATTCATCATGGGGAATGATCTTTTCAAGCAAATCTTCTTCCTGTGTGGGATCAAAGACATCCACTTTATTGATCACATATTCCAGATGACCCGGAGCGTATGCTACTGCCGCAAGATTACCATTGCCCAGAAGCAGACCGTCCCGCCAGTCTCTGCCGCCTTCGATGGCGACCCAATCCAACGCTTTTACAAGTGTCCCGATACTTTTCATGCCGACTTTCCTCTCAAACTTGCTTTTTATTTTGTAATGAGCTTTGCGGAAAAGTCCATATATTCCACGCTGCCGCCGGTTTGCAGACCGAAAACGATCCTGATTTCTTTGATTTTATCAGAACCGATCACGAATTTCTGGCTTATTTCGCTCCAGTCTTCGGATACTTTAAAGCCTTTGCCATCCAGACTTCCGGCAGGATAGTTATAGATCCCCACAAAGCCGTTTCCTTTGCCTTTTGCCATGAATTTTATTTCGATGGC
>JAFVRL010000080.1 GCA_017504325.1 Lentisphaeria bacterium
CCGTATGTGCCGTTCGGCATACATATGCCTTATATGCGGTTTCTGTTCGTCAGACCGGGATTTTGCTATTGCCTTCTTTCAGATTCCTCCTCACGATGGACACAGTTGGCTTTCGCTAACAGTTCCTACTGACAAGGTCTGTACCGGACTTTCACCGACGAGTCAATGCGCACGCCGCGCATACCAAAAAAAATACTGCGGGAGACCTCTTGAATCTCCCACAGTATTTTTTTTAACGATCCGTGAAAAAAGCTCACTTCTGACGGATCAGTTCCCATGCCTTTACATATTTACTGTTTTCGGCACCCAGATCTTTCTGGGGCTGGCATTTGGCTCTTACATCTTCAGGGATGAGGAAGGCAGGATTTTTCTGCAATGCTTCATCTACAAGTTTTACAGCCTCGGTGTGAGGGGTAACATACATGATCTCATTCATGTTTTCCGCACAAATGTCAGGACGGTAGATAAAGTTGATGAACTTATGGGCAAGAGCCGCATTGGGGGCATCTTTGAGGATGGCAAAGTTATCAAAGGTGAAAGAGGAACCTTCTTTGGGGATCACAAAGGCAATATCCTTGTTTTCAGAAGAAACCTGAAGCATATCCCCGCTGTAAGTCTGGATCATAACAAATTCTCCGGCGGCAAGAGCGCGTTTGGCATCATCTACTTCAAATTTGGCAATATTTTTCTTCCAGACAAGAACCTGTTTGACGGCTTCATCCAGCTCTTTCTGCTCGGTGGAGTTCATATCATGTCCGGTCATAAGAAGTCCGATACCGATGACCTCACGCAAATCATTGAGCAGAGAACAACGGCCTTTGAGGTCGGCTCTTTCAAACATGCGCCAGGTGGGTTTGAAATCCTTGACCTTTTTGGTGTTGTATCCGATACCGGTGAAACTGGCAAAATAGGGTACTGTATATTTGAGTTCCTTATCCAGAGAAAGTTTTGTATAACTCTTATCCACATATTTTGTCACATTGGGGAGCAATGTATGATTCAGCGTGGCAAGCATATTCTGTTTCTGCATAAGTTCCGCCATATAGGAGGAAGGAACGACAATATCATACCCTTTGGCTCCGGCTTTCAGTTTTGCATACATGGCTTCATTGGAGTCAAACACATCCAGTTTCACTTTACAGTTGAATTCTTTTTCAAATTTTTTCACCACTTCCGGAGAAATATAATCCCCCCAGTTGTAAATGGTAAGCACTTCCTGTGGCTTGCCGCAGGAAGAAAGCAATACAGCGGCAAGGGCGAGAACGACGGCGGAAAAGAGTTTTTTCATTTCTTTTTCTCCAACAGTTTTTGACTTGTGAATACTAAAATAAATGTCAGGATCAGAAAGACCACAGACAAGGCGTTGATAACAGCGGGTGTACCCCGCCGCATAGCACTTTGGATATAGATGGGAAGAGTGGTATCTCCCGCCCCCTTCACAAAGAAGGTGATAACAAAGTCATCAATGGAAAGGGTGAAGGCAAACAAAGCTCCGGCAATAATGGCAGGGGCAATAATGGGAAGTGTGACCTTGAAAAAGATCTGAAGAGCATTGGCTCCAAGATCCTGTGCCGCCTCAATAAGAGAGTGGTCAAAATCCTGAAGACGCCCCAGCACCACCATTGTCACATAACTTAAACAGAATGTTACATGGGCAATGATGATCGTAGTCATCCCCAGTTCAAGGGAAAGACCGATCTTTGCACCGATACCGATGGTGGTAACAAAGAGAAGCAGCAGACTGATCCCCATGAGAATATCCGGCACCACAAGCGGCGAATAGACAAGAGCATAATGAAAGACCTGTAATTTTCCCCTCCCCTTATACAGGGCAAGGGCGGCAAGAGTCCCCAGAAGCGTGGAGAAAAATGTGGCAATAAGTGCTACCACAAGTGTATTGACCAGTGCTTCCCAAATAGCGGTATCGGTAAAAAGTTTTTCATACCAGCGGAAGGAAAAACCTCTCCATGCCCCGCCGTATTTACTGTTATTGAAAGAAGCAATAGATACCACAACAAGAGGAGCGTACAGGAAAATGAGCGTGATAATGGTCACGATCATGGGAAAACGGCTGGAACGGTTGCATTTTCTCATTTTTTCACCCCGATACGAGCTGTTTTCTCCGATTCCGGATTAATATTGTTGCATATTCTTCTGAAAAACATCATCAGAAGAAGCGGCAGGAATACTGCGATCATAAGAATGGCAGACAATGCACTTGCATGAGGCAGATTCCGTTCCGTAAACACACTTTGAGCGATCTTGTCGCCAATCATTTCACTTGTGGGTCCTCCCACCAGATCCGGAATAAGGTACGCTCCCAGTGCCGGGATCAATACCACCATAACCGCAACCCCGATACTTTTGGAAATGGAAGGCAGAAATACCTTCCGGAATGCCTGAAAAGAACTTGCCCCCAGATCTTTTGCCGCATCCAGCAGTGCAAAATCAAACTTTTCCGCGGCGGCATAAATGGGAAGGATGGCATAGGGCAGATAGGTATAGATCATTACAGCAAGAACCGCCCATTGGTTGTAAAGAAGCATGGTCTCTTCCGGAATAAGTCCCATATACACCAGACTTCTGCGGAAAAAGCCCTCCGGATTGAGAAAGACTTTCCAGGCAAAAATACGGATAAGAAAATTTGTCCAGAAAGGAACGATGATAAGCATGAGAACAATATTGCGCAGTTTTGAACTCATCTTCGCCAGATGGTAGGCAATGGGGATGGCAATAATGATACTTACCGCAGTGGAAACGACTCCCAGCCAGACAGTCCTCCAGATGATGGAAGGATAACTGGGATTGGCAAGATTACGCAATGTAGTCAGCGTCCAGCCGTCCCCGATCCCCCCGTAAGGATCAACGGGTTTGAAAGCAAGAAGAAAGACGATAAAGACCGGTAAGGCATAAAAGATGACCAGCCAGAGAAAAGACGGCATGGTTATCAATACATGATTTCTGAAACTTTTCATGGAACACTCCCTTCTTACGGAAGATCATAC
>JAFVRL010000081.1 GCA_017504325.1 Lentisphaeria bacterium
AAATAAAAATTGTTGCGGAAGTGGAACAGCGTTCTGAGCAATTTATAGCTGAAAGAGTTGCCGCAGGAACAATTGTGATCCCGGCAAATATCCATCATAAAAATCTGATCCCCTGCGGGATCGGAAGAGAACTGAAAACCAAGATCAATGCCAATCTGGGAAATTCCGCGCTTTCCAGCTGTCCCGGAGCGGAAAAAAGCAAACTTGCCATTGCTTTGCATTACGGGGCGGATACGGTCATGGATTTAAGTACCGGAGGGGAAATAACTTCCATCCGCAAGTCCATGCTGGAAAACTGTACTGTACCACTGGGGACAGTCCCTGTCTATGAGATCGTTGCCCGTTACGGAAACAATGATTTTGCCAAAGAGAAAATCCTTGCAGTCATACGGGAACAGGCGGAACAGGGGGTGGATTATATGACCATCCATGCAGGCTTACTGCGTAAATATGTACCGCTTGCCCTGAAACGGAAACTTGGTATCGTCAGCCGGGGCGGCGCATTGCTGGCAGCATGGATGCAGGAAAATAAAAAGGAAAATCCCTTTTATGAAGCATTTGATGAGATCCTGGAAATCTGCCGGGAACATGATGTAACACTCTCTCTGGGTGACGGTTTAAGACCCGGATGTCTTGCCGATGCTTCCGATGAAGCCCAGTTTGCCGAACTGGATACCCTCGGCGAACTTGTTGCCCGCTGCCGGGAGGCAAAAGTTCAGGCAATGGTGGAAGGCCCGGGTCATGTTCCACTGGATCAGATCCGGGAAAATATGGAACGGGAACAGAAAGTATGTAATGACGCTCCTTTCTATATTCTCGGACCGGTAGTCATTGACTGCGCCCCGGGCTACGATCACTTTGTTGCGGCAATGGGCGGCATGATGGGGGCGTACTACGGGGCTGCCATGCTCTGTTATGTGACGCCCAAGGAACATCTGGGACTGCCCAATGCCGATGATGTCCGCCGGGGAGTCGTTGCATTCAAGATTGCGGCACACGCTGCCGATGTGGCATTGCATAAACCCGGCAGCAGGGAAAAAGATGATGCCATTTCCGATGCAAGAGCAGAATTTGACTGGGAAAAACAGTTTGAACTTGCCCTTGATCCCGCCTGGGCGAAAGAATTACGCGATCAGGCGTTACAGGAAAGTTCCGCACCAAGTCAGCACGGCAGTAAATACTGTACCATGTGCGGCCCGGATTTCTGTTCGGTGCGATTGAGTGAAAGATTGAAAAAAAAGATTTTGTAAGAGAGAAAATTTTAATTTCTCACAGGAAAGGATCTTCCGGAACCAAATATATAATATTCCGGAGGATCCCCTTTTTATTTCTGCAATACAATGGCCTTAAAATGTGAGCATGGAATAGTTGAGATAACTGTAAAAGGCTTCTTCCACAGCAGTGAAATTATCCCCGTAGCTCAAACTCATGTGATGGGGGAAACCATACCGCAGCAAAGTACGCAGTTTGCTCTGGAAATTCTCAAAATGAGCAACCCCGCCGCAACCGAAAAATTCCGCAGGGAGTTTTTCGGTTCCGAAACGCCCTTTATCCAGTGCGAAAATAAGTTCCCCATCCCTTGTCATTCCGGTCGCCCAGGTAAAATCGCCCGCCTTCATACGGCCTTCATTACAACCAAGCCCATTACCGCAGCCGAGGATCCTTGCAAACATGGGGTGATCCACGATTTTCTGATCTTTTTCCATCAGAGATGCCCTGTGGGACCGCAATGGAAAAGAATACATGCATCCGGGTCATCTCCGTAGTTATTGTTCCAGTCCAGACAAGCTCCGGGAGCATCTGCCGCCAGAGATAAAGCATACATGGCAATGGCATTGACCGTATCCACTTCACAATTTGCACAGATTTTTTTATCATTGAGCATGGAAAGAACCATGCAAGGGGAGAGTTTCAATTCCTCTTCCAGTTCTGTCCAACAGCGTAAAGTAACAAGATCCAGTCTGTATTGTCCAATCATATCCTCGATGGCGACGGCAAGTTTTGCCATCCGTAATTGCACATCTTCTGTCCCGGCAGGCCAGGAACTGTATTCTTTGATAAATTGAGCTTTTTCCCTGACTATATCACTGTTTTCCTTCAGATTTTTTATTCTGGAAAAGAGTTCGGAAAGATCGAAAGATTCATTGGAAATGCCGTATTTTTCGAGGGTGACTTCATCGAAACGCACTGTCTTGAAAGGCGTAACTCTTGCACCGATGGAGCCTGTACGCAACCGTTTCATGCCATTAACGATCCGGCAGACGGAAGCAAAGGTTCTCAGATTATTCTGAAAAATATCCGAGGTTACTTCCACGGTATGGGGTTCAAGTACAGTACAGGGGATGCGGCATTGACGGAAAAGATTGACCGCACTGATCTTGCCGCAGAAAGCATCTCTTCTCACCGCAGAACCCATTTGATCCAGACGATCGGCATAAGCAACAAATAAAATGGGTTTCCCCGCATCCCGCAATGCTGTAAGACAGGAACATTCGTCCCCGAAATTGGGGAATACAGCCAGTACCCCGTCACAGGGATTTTCTTTCAAAAAATCGGCATATTGCAATGCTTGAGCATCATTTGCCACGCCGCCGGCAGGGATAAGGGGGGTATGACCGCTTTTTCTGACAGCATTTGCAACATCCTCAATAGCGGCGGTAACAAGATGCTGCGGGAAAGTGGTACGGTTGGAAACAAAAATGGCAAACTTCATAAGAAACTCCTTCAGATCAACACAAATTATGATGTATTCTTCT
>JAFVRL010000082.1 GCA_017504325.1 Lentisphaeria bacterium
CCGGGGTAAGTCCCCTGAAGGGGGACGCTGCCCCGGGTAAAATGAATTACCCAAATAACTCAAGCTCTGGAAGAGCGGCAGATGATAAAAATACTGTCCAACTCTGCCGCTCTTACAGAGCTTGCACCTCTTTTTTTACATATATACTGGGACTGCGGGGAGCTTACAGCCCCCTTACCCCAGCCTTTTTTCCTACGGCTCTTTCAGAGCCTTTTGCCCTGTAAGGGCAGATTAATGCAGTAATACGGCACGAAAAAAGCCGTCCTGTTTTCACAGAACGGCTTTCAAAATCGCAATAATTTACTTTTTCAAGTAAGATTAGCGGGCAAGCACATTGTCGGTAGTACCGCTGCCAACAATGTTGGTGGGAACGATTGTGCTGCCGAAGAGGTTGCCTTTGGTGGTGTCTTCAAGACCGGTGGTAGCACCCCAGTACTGGATGTCTTTGTACCAGGTGTTACCGGTGGAAGCACGGGCAGAACCATCGACATAGAGGATGTTACCATATTTGTCATGGTTGGATTTTTTGCTGGAACCGGCAGAACCGATATCGAATGCAAGACCGGAGTCTGCACCGTGGTTTTCATTCAGACCGGCGATGTAACCATAGGAGTAGTTACCATCGGAGGAAGTATTGGCGTCGAAACCTCTGTTACCACTGTGTTTACCGAATGCTTCACCAACAGCAGAGGTGGCGGGTTCATGTGCTGCGGAGGGGCAGACAAAAACTTTCACATCGGTGAGGAAGTTTTCCTGAACGAGAAGGTTCAGAGAGGTACCGCCGTGGGTAGCAGCTCCGGAGGGACCGTACACGGGGAATTTTTCATAGAAGTCGTTGGCATACATCTTGCAGGCAAGACCGATCTGTTTCAGATTGCTTGTGCAGGAAATACGGCGTGCTTTTTCACGGGCAGCGTTCAAAGCAGGCAACAACATTCCGGCGAGGATCGCGATGATGGCGATCACGACGAGCAGCTCGATAAGTGTAAAGCTGCGTTCTTTGCGAGATTTCATTTTTTCTCTCCTGTTTGTTTTAGGCATTTTGCCACGATTTATTTTGCCTTGTTTCCATATAACTTCCGCAATAAAGGGTGATCACAAATACGCAATCATACCCGGCTGCGAAACCGTTTATACAGACTTCCGGCTGTTTTAATGATATATTATATACAATTTTTTTTAAAAAACAATAGCCGAAATAAAAAAAAACTGTTTTTTTCTCTTTTTTTCCGTTTTTTTCCCGGATCATACCACAGTTATTCCATAATTCTGTAAAAAAGTATATTTCAAAAATATGCGGCAGAGGGTTGATATGCTGTCAAACTCTGCCGCTCTTACAGAGCTTGCACCTCTTTTTTTACATATATACTGGGGCTGCGGGGAGCTTACAGCCCCCTTACCCCAGCCTTTTTTCCTACGGCTCTTTCAGAGCCTTTTGCCCTTACAGGGCAGATTAATGCTGTAATACGGCATGAAAAAAGTCCCGCAGGGACGACGGAACAAAGCACGGGCTACAAGAAATATATGCTCCTGTCACAAATCAAGTCCCGCAGGGACGACGGAACAAAGCACGGGCTACAAGAAATATATGCTTCTGTCACAAATCAAGTCCCGCAGGGACGACGGAACAAAGCACGGGGTTTTAACCCCGGGGAAAGATTGCAAATAGAGATTCAAGCCCCATCGGGGCGAAGGAAAAAAACTATTGAATTGATTTTTCTGCTGAATAAATAATAAACAATCACAATTCACATATATTCTCCCCAATTTCTGCAGGTATTTTCCTGCGTCCCTACGGGACTTCATTCATGGGGGAACATGTGTCCCGGGGTTGAAACCCCGGGCTATGCTCCACCGTCCCTACGGGACTTCATTCATGGGGGGACATATTTCCCGGGGTTGAAACCCCGGGCTGGGTTCTACCGTCCCGATGGGACTTATTCTTTTGTTTCTTGATTCAAGCAGAATTTCCTGATTGTTTTATGATTTTATGAAATATATGAAAAATATGGGAGATCTGTGGAAATAAAACATGTTCTGATACCCTCAACGATCAAAAAAAAGACTGCCGCATGTCTTTTCAGACTTTGCGGCAGTTCTGTAAATGCAGAATAAAGCAATGATGCTTATCGCTTATTTTCCTTCATTTTCCATATCTGCAAGAGCTTCTTTGCGGCTCAGGCGGATCTTGCCGGAACGGTCAATGTCAATGACTTTGACTGTGACATAATCGCCTTCTTTGCAGATGTCGGAAACTTCACGCACTCTGTAATTTGCCATTTCAGAGATGTGCAGAAGTCCGTCCTGTCCGGGAAGGATCTCCACAAAGGCTCCGAAATCTTTTACAGAGCGTACCAGACCGCGGTAGATCTTGCCGATCTCTGCTTCCGCAGTAAAGGAATCAATGCGGCGTTTGACATCATCAAGAACCTCTTTATTGCGGGCAACGATGGTTACGGTGCCGTCATCTTCGATATTGATCTCACTCTTGGTGCTTTCGGTGATCTCTTTGATGTTCTTTCCGCCTGTACCGATAAGGGCACCGATCTTGTCAGGATTGATCTGGATCTTCACGATGCGGGGAGCATTGGCACTCACATCTTCTCTGGGAGCGGCGATGCAGTCGGTGATGACCTTCAGGATCTTTTCCCTGGCACGCTTGTTCTGCTGGAGAGCGCGGCTCATAAGATCAATGGAAACTCCGGGGAGCTTCAGGTCGAGCTGGAAACCGGTGATCCCTTCGCAGGTACCGCACACCTTGAAGTCCATGTCGCCGTAGTGGTCTTCCGCACCGATGATGTCGGTAAGGATGAGTTCTTTACCGTTATCGTCGGTCACAAGACCGCAGGAGATACCTGCAACAGGACGCTTGATGGGTACACCCGCATCCATAAGAGCAAGTGTTCCGCCGCAGACAGATGCCATGGAGGTGGAACCGTTGGAACTCATGATTTCAGAGACACAGCGGATGACATAGGGGAAATCCTTGGGAATGACCTTGGAAACAGAACGTTCCGCCAGGTTGCCGTGACCGATTTCGCGGCGTCCGGGTCCGGCGATGCGGCCGAC
>JAFVRL010000083.1 GCA_017504325.1 Lentisphaeria bacterium
ATCTTTTCCAGCCGCCCCGCGGATACTTACAAGGGGAGTTTTTTCAGGATTTTTTCCGTTTTCAGGAGCAAAACAGGAGATCTCTTCGGCATTTTTCCAGAAACTTTCCTCTGTTATTCCGTCGGCAACAGCTTTTTCCCCGGTAAGGAACAATGCGAAAGAGGTAAGTTTTCTCTCATTTTCCGCCCGTACTTCCTTATATTTTTTCCGGAAGAAAAGCATTTCTTCTTCAATATGCTTTCTGCTTCTTGCGTCTCCGGAGGCTGCTTTCCGTGCCTTATTTAAAAGTCCCTCCAGTTTTTCTGCAACAAAGGGGGAGGCGATCAATCTTGCCGGATCACTTCCGTCATGGCCCCAGCCGAAACACCCGGCAGCATTCCTGAAGGCTTTTTCCCGCAGAATATGGTATTCTTTCATACCCTCTTTCCAGCCTTTCCCATAGTACAGGGAACCTGCTTCCTCCATAAGAAGATCGTAATCTGCTTCCGGGTTCCACAGCAGTACGGAGGCGGCATATAATCCCATCCAGTTCATTTTCCATGTGTAACGGGTATGAACAGGGCGTTTGTTATGTTTGGCAGGATAGTTGCCGTCCGGGGGATAATTGCCGATAAATACGCCGTCAAGTCCAAGTAACTTATATTCTTTGATCCTGTCTGCATAGGCTTTCCCCATAGGCAGATAAAATATGGAAAGAGCATCTTCCACCTGATCCCAGGTCGCCTGAAAATTGGGAATACTTTTCCACTCTTTCATCATACCATATATGGAACTATTTACCGGACAGGTCTTATCGGTAAAATCGTGCCGCATACAGTGACGGTTATAGACCAGCATCACGGAAAGTCTGGGATCGGGTTTGTGTTTATCCGGAACCATATTGAAGTTCTGATATGCCCAGCCCCACAGATCGGCATTGGGGTATTTATCCAGTACGGGGGAGGTGATTTTGTTTACAAAATACCAGTAACGGTTGGGGACTTTGATCCTTGCACGGAAACGGGGTACAGGGTCAAAGGTATCACATTTTTCACACTCGCACCAGCTGGTCACATCGTTATTGCCCACAATAAAACAATGATTGCCGGAATGATGTTTTTCCTGCCATGTCATCAGATTTTCTGTCATGCGTTCCGCAAGACCCTCTGCTGCAACACAGGGATTATACTGGGCAAATCTGCCGAATTTACGCTGTTTTCTGATAATGGGGAAATATTCCGGATGTTCTTTCTGCAATATTTTCAGATCTTCTCTTGCTTTCTGACCTGTTTTTGTGATCCATGCCCCTGTCATAAGCTGGTCGAAAGCGTGTCCGCCGTGACGGTATTTTCCACCACGTTCCGCAAAGTATTTTTTCGCCGCAGGGGAGAGATTTGTACTGTTGCCGGTGATCTGCATATTGTTGTTTACCAGCCAGTCCCAGGTGTCGGAAAGGAAACTGTTCACCGCAACAGCCCCCAGGATCTGGGTACGGATTGCAAAGGCGGGATTTTCCACTTTCAGCATAGGGGAAATGGATAAATCATCCATTTTTGTTATGTATGTACCATCCTCACCGGGAGTGAGAAAACGGATTTTTCCGTATCTTCTCAAAAAGGTATTGACTCCATACAATACTCCCATAGGATCTTTTCCGTATATGACCGAACGTTTGCCCTTTGCGTCAAAAGAAAGAAGAAAGCCCTCCTTTTTCACTTTTGCAGCAAAATCTTTTTCCTTTTTGTCAAGCTGTCTTATATCTGTGGTAAGAAGGATCACCGGTTTTGAACCTGCTTTTTTAACGATGGCAGGCGGGATATTCTTACCGATTTTTCCCGTATAACGGGCAAGATTTTCCGCAGCATGACGCATGATGGGATCATTGGTGGCTTGTACGATCTCAAAGGAAGGTTTGCCCTCTTTCAGAATGGGGAAGGAAGCTCCTTCAAGTATAGAAGCAGAAAAGAGTACCGCAAAAGAAGAACAAATGTAAAAAAGTTTTTTCATTATCATTTTCCTTTCAGGATAAGTTCTGTAAAGAATGCCGCATTGTGGAATCTTCCGCCGGAAGAACTGGAAAGTTCATTTTCAATACCGTATCTTCCCCCTTCGATCCTTCTGGATCTTGCCACATTGATCTTCCAGATATCCCCGGGACGGCATTTCATACGCATGGTGCTTGTGGGAATACGCATTTCAATGACCCAGGAGTCTTTATTGCGGCGGACTTTGAATTCCGCATTGGATGACCATTTGTCATCTTCATTGCTTACGCCCCAGATCTTGTATCCGTCATAATAATTGCCGCCGGAAGTGATACAGATATGAAAATAATCCTGATTGAGATAGGGGTGATGGATGAAAAATTCCATTTCATTATCCACCCATACATCGCCATCATATTTGGTGCTGTTATGGATGATCTTATCCATTTGCGGTTCCTGCGCCACTGCTCCGATATAAAGGTAATCCGGTTCATGGATCACTTTGAAATATGTCTGGGGTTTGGCAAGTTTACTTCTGCCCTGACCGCTTGCCATTGCCGTAAAGGAGGTGACTTTTTCCGCTTTTTTCCAGTCAGCTTCATCCAGAACTCCGTCCAGAACGATTTTTCCTGTTCTGGGCAATGCTGTAATGGCGGGACGGCGTTTTTTATACTCCTCAAGGAAATATTCCCACTGTTTTTCAAAGTAGAAACGCTCTCTGGCAACATGGGCGGCGGCTCTGGGATCAAAGATGACCGCACTTTCCGCAGTGGCAAGAAGGGAACGCAGTTTATTGTGTACTTTCGGATCTTTCAGCAATATTCCCGGATCAGAGCCGGAATTGCCCCAGCCCATACACCCTTCCGCTTCCTGTTCTGTCTTCAGAAGGAGGGCGCAATATGCCTTCATCCCTTTCTTCCAGGCAGCACCGTAATACAGGGAACCAGCTTCATCCAGTTCCTTTTCCCAGGGACGGTTCACATCCCACAGAAGACGGCTGGCTATATATACACTTCTCCACATCTGATACCAGGTGTGTCTGGGGTGCATCCGGTAGGAATCATGTCTTTTGCCGTATGTTCCATCCGGGGGATAGTTGCAGATCATCATTCCGTCCATATTCATCTTTTTCATGTCGATGATATTTCCTGCCATGATGTTTTCAAAGGGCTGGTATTTTACCGCCATACCGTCTTCCACCTGTTCCCAGGTGCATTTTTTGTTGGGGTATGCCTGCCAGTTTCTGAAATATTGGAGATAAACTTTGTTACGGACACATTTCGGATCGGTAAGCAGATGCCGGTAACAGCGGGCATTGTAGGTAAGCATAATGGTGAAACGGGGATCCGGCTTGACATTTCCTTTGGGGGTATCCTGAAAATTCTGATATGCCCATCCCCAGAGTTTTGCATCGGGGTATTTTTCAAAAACCGGAGCTGCAAGAGTATTGAGGAGAGTCCAGTACCTTGTGGAAATCATCTGTTTTTCTTTTTCTGCGGGTGGATCGATCTTACTGCAAACCTCACACTGACACCAGATGGTGTTGTCATTATTGCCGATCACAAAGAAACTTGCGGGATTTTTCCGTATCTTTTCCGCTGCCAGAAAAAGATTGCCTCTCATCAGATCATAAAGTCCTTTATGGGCAAGACAGGGATTGTTCTGACCGAATCTGCCGAACTCTCTTTTGCCGTTGATGATGGGGAAATATTCCGGATGTTCTTTCTGGAGTTTTTCAAAATTTTTCCTTCCCTGGATCCCCGTACAGCTGATCCAGGAACCTGTCATCAGACTTGCCACAGCATGTCCGCCTTTGTAAGTACCTCCGGCACGGTCAAGGAGATAGTCTGTTCCATTATTGGCGATCACATCCGCACCGGAAGCGATCCACATATTGTTCCGTACCATCCAGTCCCAGGTATATTTGAGAAAACTGTTCACATTGGCGGAACCGAAAATCTGGGAACGGATGGAAAAAGAGGGATTATGTACTTTCATCCCTTCCGGAATGGAAATTACTTTCTTTACCTTATAATATTCCCCGTCAGGACCGGGAGTCACCCAGCGGATCCCGCCGTGAGTTTTCAATATTTCGTATGCTCCATATAATACTCCTCTTGCCATTTTTGCATAAATGACGGTACGAGCCGGGGTGGTGCTGATAAGGAAACCGTCATCCCTGATTTTTTCCGCTTCCTTCTTTTCCGCTTCTGAAAGCGTTTGAATATCCTGTGTCAGAATGATATTGTGGGTATTTTTCACCTCTTTACCGGAGACAGACGGCTTTTGCCCGTCAGCAATCTTTCCCAGATAGAAAGAAAGTTCCTTTGCCGCATGTTTTACAACTCTGTCAGATGCGGGGGCAACAACGATACTTGTAAGACTTTTGCCGTTTTTCATAAGGTCTGCTCCGGAGAGCATATTGCCTGTCAATGTAAACGCAGACAGGAATAATAACATCATTTTTATGTTTTTGTGCATAAATATCTCCTTATTTTTATACATCTGTTATATTCTGTTATATATTTATGGAAGAGACTTTTTTCTGTGTGGGGAAATACGGTCAGAAACCGAAGATTTTAGGTGTCCCGCTGCAGGGGTAACAGTCAAAATATTCCCTGTAAGTAAGTCCGTTGGGGGTATAGATCTTTACTCTGCTTACACTATCCGCATGACCGTCATTAAAAAGGAGTTGAAGAGTTCTGCCGGAATGGACAAAGGCTTTACTGAATTCATCAGAGTGGGCACTTGCCGCACATTTGAGCATGGCAAGATGGGAAGGCATTTTTACAGAACTTGTTTTATAATAATAGTTGACCTCATCACGGATCGTCACATACTTATCTTTACCATTCAACTGTGTTCCCCCCTGTTTGCAGCTTGCCCGGTTGGAGATATTTACGGTAGCATAATTTCCGCCGTTGGTTCCGGGATTGAGCTTTGTTACTGTCAACTGCCTCTGGCATACAGCCTTTTTCTGCAGGGAGGTAAGATCAGGGAACGCATTATCCAGCCCTGCGTACTCTTTATTGGTACTCTGGTCACGGAAAAGAAGGATCCACCATTTCTGACTTTCTTTGCGGATCGTGGCAGCTCCCACCCACCAGGATTTTTTGGCGTCCGTGTAGTTGTATATCACAAAGTAATTCTGTTTCAGATTGTTTTTGCACTTTATGTCGTATGCCAGACCTCTTGCCTTGCTCAATGCCGGAAGCAGCATACTTGCAAGAATAGCAATGATGGCAATAACGACCAATAGTTCAATCAGCGTAAACGCCGATTGAGTGAAGGTGTGAAGGTGTGAAGAGCTTTTTTTGCATTCGCAAAAAAAGCGTGAAGTGCGCCCTGTCGGGCGTAAGGATGTGTAGCTTTTATAATTTTTTTTGAGGTAATACAACGGAAAAACACATACTTGACAAGTTGCACTCACCAATAGCTCGATCAGCGTGAACGCTGATCGAATG
>JAFVRL010000084.1 GCA_017504325.1 Lentisphaeria bacterium
CATAATCCCACCGCAGATATTTTGCATAAGGCGCACTCTTTTTGAAACGCAAAATCCCATCTTTCAGATATTTGGCAAAAAATCCCTCCGGATCGTCGATCATATAGGAAAGAGCCAATCCCCTGTAATTATGATGATTTTTTATTGTAGGATATTTATGGTCAAGTTTCCCCAGACGGATCTCCTTTTCCACAGGATCGGGACGGAAATTGGGAAAGAAACAGACTGACCCGGAACTTTTGGAGGAGGCAAACTGTTTATCGGGTATCTTGCTGTCATAATCAAGATTGGAATAACTTTCGGCAGAAGTAAGTCCTTTGATAAAATTGCAGACATCCTTCACATAAGAATCCATTTCCCCTGTAAAACTTTCAATACTGGAAAAACCTGTGGTAAAACTTTTTGCGGGCACTTCCGGCATTTTGACGGCAGGAAGGACATTTACCGTGATCTTATACTCTTTGCCTTTTCCCCTGTCAGTGGTAAGACTCCAATAAATATGCCCTTTCTTTCCTGCTGAACCTTTTTTTGCATCCAGAACGATCATCTCCTTCAAATAAAAAGGAAAGGCATCTTCTTTTTTATATTGGTTCCAGACAGCAAGAAATCTTTTGGAAAGAGTAATATCTATCTGTGTATAGGCAATATCGTCTTTCACAATGGATTTTTCCACAGCATGATCCAGTTTTTTATTATTGCTGAAAGCACTGTAACGGTATTTCAGAAAAGCCGGGATCTGTAAATGCAGTATTCCTTTACTGCTTTCCGGGTGATTGATGGGATACATCCCCATCATGCCGGGAAAGTTTTCACAGATATTGAATACATTGTTCTGGAAACAGGCGGGATACATAAGACATGTTTCTTTGGCGAATGAAGCAAGAAACATTCCGGCAAGAAAAAGTGTAAGAAAAAGTTTTTTCATAAGAAATCTCCTTAATAAGCAAGACGGCTGGAATAATTTTCAGGAAAAACAGCACCTGCTGCTTTCATAAGCGTGGGGCCGTGATACGACGCATTAACCGTTGGGAAATAGTATTTTCCGGAAGCAATATCCGCCTGCCCGATTGCTTCCACATGTCCATCTTTCATAAGACCATTGGCTTTTTTGGAATGGGCCAAAAGAAGTGCGCCCCTGTTGGCGGCAAGAGTGGTTGTCCCTCCGGAATAAGAAACGATATAATATTGATCTCTGGTGGTGGATTTCTGCTCATAACGGGAGTCGGAGATCATAAGAATAAGAGAGGGCTGGATCTTTTTTTCATCGGTTCTGCCGGTATGATAACTTGTTGCAAGCCGCATATTAATTGCTCCGATATTGTCTTCCGTATATGCCGCTCCATAAGTTTGCTGATACGCTGCCGCCTGAGTGAGGTTGTCATACAGGGGAGTTTTACTGGATCTGTTGCAGCGCAAAGCCTTGTAACTTTTCACATAACCGCATTCCCGGACTTTCTGACTCCACCCTACGGCTTTTTCGCTCCAGAAGTAGTCCTTAAAATCATTCTGGTACATGGCAACGATCAGTCCTGTCTGTTTGAGGTTACTGGTACAGGCAATCGCCACAGCCTTCTGTCTTGCCGCATTCAAAGCCGGCAAAAGCATTCCGGCAAGAATGGCGATGATGGCAATAACGACAAGAAGTTCAATGAGGGTAAAACTGCATTTTGTTTTCATCACATTCCTCCATGATCATTTGATTTTATTATTTTGAACATATAGTTTTACAAGATTCCGGGCATAAAGAAGAACGAGAGAGTGTTCTATGTAGGAACGGGCGGCATACCCTTTGCCTTCATGGTCATAATATTCCCAGATGGCTTTTTCTTTCAATATGAGATCAAGAAGTTTCCCGTGGATATGGGAAGCAACTTCTTCATCACCGTATTTCAGAAATACAGCAATCAGAGGGCCTGCCATTCTTCCCGGCATGGCGGCTTTTCCGCATCCATAGGTTCTTGTTTCAAAAAGCATATCATCGTATTCCTCTGTAAACCAGGAACCGTTAAGGATATAGGGAGCAGGAACAGCAGGCTCATTTTTGAAATATTCCTTACGGAAATATTCAAGGATCACTTTCTGTTTATCCTCATCCGCCACATCCCACAGACAGGCGAGCATGTGGGTATCAATACGCCAGTGGGAATGGATCTTTCCATCAGGATCGCGCCAGTCGATAAAACCGTTTCCATTGAAAAGCCCACTTTCTTCCACACTTTTATTAAAGGCTTTTTTCAAACGGGATGCCTGTTCCCTGTAACGGATGGCAAGTTCCTTTACATTGCATACTTCCATAAGTTCTGATGCTGAAAGCAATCCTCTGTATGCCAGGACATTGACAAGAGAGGAGTGCCAGCCATTCTGCAGAAGATCCGCCCATTCACAGCCACGTTTTTTGGATTCCGCGGCAACAAGACCGTTTTCTGTCATATAATGCAGATAAAAATCTGCCGCCCGGATCACTTTTTCCGGATCGGGAAGAATGTTGTCATATTGATAGAGAAGATATGTCATCTCCAACCATAAGGCATTTGCATCAAAGAACATCCCGCAATCCGGTCTTTTCCAGATATTGTAATAGGGCATATCCTGTCTGCATCCCCCCCAGGGAATACAGGAGTCAAAACGCATATTCCTTCCTAAAAAGTCCAGTTGGGAACGGAAAAAGGCCTTTCTTTTTTCATCAAGAAATGGATAAACACTCACAAACTGGAAAAAGGTATCCGGGATACCGTCTCCGCTGTATCCTTTTCCAATGGAAGTATTGGGGGATTGAAAATAAACACCGTTGGCAGGAGATCTGCGGGTACCTGCAAGAAAATCCAGCAATCCTCTTACGTAAGCATGACGCAAAGACTCATCCGCTTCCGGCAGGTCATGAAAAGGAAATTTATGATTTGTCCAGTCAGGTTCATTTCCTTTATAAACCGTAAACGACCATTTTCCGGGAGATAACTGCAAAGTGATACTATCACCTTTTCTTGTCATGCTCCATGAATTTTCTTCCTGCCCCGGCGTAATGAGTAACGCATCTGCATCAAAAGAACCGGTCACATCAAAAAAACTGCTTTTGCCTTTCCCCTCATGTGTACCATCTTCCCACAAAGAACCGTTCTGCGGAAACCCATCCTCTCTCGGCACATCAGAAGTATAAAAACAGTAAAGAGATACAGGAAGGACAATATTCACACCATCTTCCTTTGACGCATAATTGGCGGGAAGGGATTCCCAGTTCAGGATTTTTTGCATATTTTTCTCCTCCGATTTTATTCTGTTATAATTTTTTCAGGAAGTTTTGCAGAAAAACTTTTCCCGTCCCATAACGGGATATTGTTTTTTTCTGCATATTGCAGAAGTTCATTTACCGCTCGGATCAAGGCTCCGGATGCCGTAGTGAACCAGGGAAGTTTCTTTCTTTCATATACTTCAAAACACTCATAAAAACATCCGGTACACTCTTTTGCAGCTTCCGTAATAAGCTGTAATGCCTTTTTCCAGTTTCCCCGTCTGACTTCCGCAGTAGCGATCACTCCGGCATACCAGGCGGAAAGCTGACCGCTTTTTGTATATTGACCGGCAAAATCCTGAAAATGGGCTTCCGTATCCTCGATAGCTCTTTTTTGCAATTCATTTTCAGGCGGGATCACTGCATAGGGGAAAAGTCCGTGATACATGGCGATGGATCTCTGGGGACAGTTTTTGTAAGGCACATACATTTCTTCCTCTTCCGGCAGACTTTCAATCAGTTTTTCAGATAGAATGTTCCATTTTTCCCGTAACACCTCATCTTTACCAAGTTTTTCCGCACATTTTGCTGCAGCCCGGAATA
>JAFVRL010000085.1 GCA_017504325.1 Lentisphaeria bacterium
CTGCACCACCTGCATGATCTGCTCCTGATAAAGCATGATCCCGTAAGTTTCATTGAGGATGGGTTCCATGAGAGGATGGTCATATTCGATCTTTCTGCCGGAAACTTTTCTTCCCACAAAGTCCGGAATAAAGTCCATGGGACCGGGACGGTAGATGGCAAGAAGAGCGCAGATATGTTCAATGGTCTCCACCTTGAACTGGCGGCACAGATTCTGCATACCGCCGGATTCCAGCTGGAACACGGCAATGGTGTCACCGTTATTCAGAAGATCGTAGGTGGGTTTATCATCCAGAGGCAGCGTATCCAGATTTATTTTTATGCCTCTGCTTTTGTAAACATTTTCCACTGCGTCGGCAATAACGGTAAGGGTACGCAATCCCAGAAAGTCCATTTTCAGAAGTTTCACAGCCTCGCACTGGGGAGCCTGATACTGGGTCACAACTTCCGCATTCGCCCCTCTTCCCAGCGGTACTACAGGGGCAAGAGGATGGTCGCAGATGATGACCCCTGCGGCATGAATCCCCATATTTCTGTTCAAACCCTCCAGAGGCAATGCCTCATCAATGACCTCCTGTGCCCAGGGTTCTTTGGAGAGAAATTCTTTCATCTCATCTGTTTTCAGTGCCTTGGCAATGGTCATTTTGGGGTCGTTGGGGATACATTTGGTGATCTTATCTCCTTCCGAAGGGGTTTTTCCCAGAACACGGGCAACGTCTTTAATGGCATTTTTCGCCTTGAGCGTACCGTAAGTACCGATCTGGCATACGCAGTCCTTCCCGTATTTTTCCGTCACATACTGGATGACTTCACCACGGCGGCGTTCGCAAAAGTCGATATCAAAGTCAGGCGGGGAGACACGGTCGGGGTTGAGGAACCGTTCAAAGAAGAGATTGAACCTTATAGGGTCGATATCAGTGATCCCCACGAGATAAGCTACCAGACTTCCGGCTCCCGATCCGCGGCCCGGACCTACCGGGACTCCGATACTCTTGGCGGCATTGATAAAGTCCCACACCACAAGGAAGTAACTGTCATATTTTGTTTTATGGATGATCCCAAGCTCATAATCCATACGGGTGAGCATCATCTTTGCATTTTCTTTATGCTCTTCGTCCGGATTGAGAAGATCGTAACCGTATCTTCTGGGGAATCCTTTGATACACAGATCCCGCAATATTTCCGCCTGGGTTTCCCCTTCCTTCACCCGGTAAACAGGATAATGGTTTGTCTCCATATCCAGT
This sequence comes from Lentisphaeria bacterium, assembly GCA_017504325.1. Taxonomy (GTDB): domain Bacteria; phylum Verrucomicrobiota; class Lentisphaeria; order Victivallales; family UBA1829; genus RGIG5327. The sequence continues at coordinate 1,244 of JAFVRL010000085.1, forward strand.
TCCACATGACATCTTTCCGCAATGCCTACGGTATTGGTGACAGATTCAGGCAGTTCCCGGAAAAGTTCTTTCATTTCCTCCGGGGACTTGAAATAATAATCCGGGCCTGTCATACGCAAACGTTTTTCATCCGTTACCATGGCATGGGTCTGGATACAAAGCATAAGGTCATGGGGACGGGCGTGTTCTTTTACCAGATAATGTACGTCATTGGTGGCAACGAGGGGGATCCCGGTTTCTTTGGAAAGGGCGTTGAAAGTTTTGATGACTGTTTTTTCTTCCGGGATATTATGATCCATGATCTCCAGGAAAAAGTTTTCCTTTCCGAAAATATCCACATATTCCGCCAGGGCTTTTCTGGCTTCTTTTTCCCCGTTATGGACGGCTTTATAGGCGATCTCCCCCTGCAAACAGGCACTCATGCCGATAAGTCCTTTGCAATGGGAGGCAAGAAATTCTTTGTCGATACGGGGTTTGTAATAGAATCCGGGGCCATGTGCCATGGAAATGATCTGGCACAGATTCTGGTATCCCTCCCAGTTTTCCGCAAGAAGGATCAGATGGTATCTGGGGATCTCCGGTCTGTGATCGGTAAGACTGGTGGGGGAGATATAAGTTTCCACTCCGAGGATCGGATTGATCCCGTTGCTTGACAACGCCTGACTGAACTCAAAACACCCGCCCATGACCCCGTGGTCGGTAAGGGCTACCGCCTGCATCCCCATCTGCTGGGCAACGGTTACAATATCATATTTTCCCGTTTTTTCTTCCGGTTTGAGTTTGGACCAGTGAATATGACAAGCCCCGTCCAGAAGGCTGAAGTCTGAATGAACATGTAGGTGAACGAAATCTGCCGCCATCTTTATCCCCGAAAATGCATTATAATATTAAAAGAATATCCGATGCGGTACTATACCATCATGGCGGGAAAAAGTCAAACATTGCTTTACAAAAAATGAAAAAAGAGCTGAAAGAACCCCCTGCTATCCCATAATTTTGCAAAATTACGGGATAACAATGGAAATATATCATTATTTCTCTGTTTCACGGTACAAAAAACGGGACTGTTGCAAACAATATATTTGCAGCAGTCCCGTAAAGAGTATTATAATTTCCTTCTGCGGAAGGGTGTTTTTTAAAGAGCTTTCAAACGGCGCAGCAATGCATTGCAGTTGAGGATCTTTTCCTGAATGAGAGAAGGAGTGTAGTAGTAATGGTTGCTCGCTTCAAAGGCGACACGGGCATCCTCACACTGACACATCCCCACGCATTTGGCAAGGACAAGTTCATTTTCCAGAATGGAAATAAGTTTATCCTTGTTTGCTTTCATATCCCTGCGGAGCATGACAAAGTCAATGGCATTGGAAGTGGTTTTGAAGTGACAGTAAGTGACCAGGGCAAAACGGTACAATTCTTCAAAATTCTTTTTATATTTTCCGGTAAGTTTGTCAAGCATTTTTTCCATGACGGGAAGACCTTTTTCCCAGTTGTCCGCCACTCTGTGGAACGCTCTTGCAAAGACATCTTCCGGATAACGGTATCTCCAGGTGGTGATGTCATCATAAGGGAATCCCACCATGGAGGCATTGTAATTGGTGGGTTCCAGCCAGAGAAGGTTCATGGGGCCGTAGTTCATGGGAGCCTTGTAGATACAATAGGCACTGTCAAAGGGGAAATAAGTAAAGGCATCGCTGAAGATCTTTGAGGCTTCCGCAACAGCACCGGCAGCTTTTCCATAAAGTTCTTTATAGATCTCTTCTTTACTCTTGGAAAGCAATCCCACCATGGGGGAAGGAGCGCCGCCCAGGGTCCAGGAGAGCATAAAGTCATTGACTCCCACATTCCGCAGATCGTTCAGGTGTTTTTCCACCAGATCGAATACCGGCATATAGGGAACGGCACTCATCTCCCAGGAGTTGTTGATCTGGACTTTTGCCACTCTTCCCAGACCGCACTTTTTGGCAACAATAAAGTTTTCTTTTGCTCTGGGAGAGGGACCGGGTTTGGAAATGGAGTAGTCCACAACGCTTCCTTTATGCCCTTCGCAATCGGTTTCCACGCCCCATTCGCTGACAGAAAGAATGGAAACATTTTTGGGTACTTTGCGGATGATGTCATTGATGTAATCAAAACCCCATGCCCAGGTATGAGCCATCACACGGGCTTTGGGATTGCTTCTGCCGATACCGTTGGCAAGAGCTGTGAGAACCTCCGCAATGATATCGGAAG
>JAFVRL010000086.1 GCA_017504325.1 Lentisphaeria bacterium
CCGCACGGGAGCGACCGACAGCTTATCGGGGTGCGCTGCGGCTTGCAAGGGAAGCACAGTGCTGGGAGCGGGTGCTTGGCGGGGAAGCGTGCGATCAGCGGCAGAAAATCTGCGTGAGATACACGTAGCCGTTTCGGTCAAGGGCGACGCCGATACCGACCTTGGTATAGGCGCTGCTGAGGATATTACGCCGATGCCCTGGCGAGGAAAGAAGCGCAGCCTGTGATTTTGCGACCGTTGCGTGGTGGGCGATGTTTTCGCCGGCTGCGCTGTAGCGGTAGGAAAAATGATCGAGCATATCGCGTACATTGCCGTATGTTGGCGAGGTATGAGCGAAATACTGATTGTCGCGCATGTCCTCAGATTTGATGCGCGCAATGCGGCACAGCTCCGGATCCAGCGTCAGCGCAGGCAGACCATATGCGGCGCGATCAGAATTCAGAAGATTTCCTGCGGTCTGCTCTTGCGCAGACAGGGAAGCTGTTGTATAATGTGCGACGAATGGAGAGTGGTTTGCCGCCTGTGCGCCTGAGGAAGAAGAGGCGAGCAGGAACAGGCAGAGCATTTTCACAAGAAACGTGTGTTTTTCAGCTTTCATGAGAGTACCTCCTTGGTTTATTCTGTTTGTGCAGGGACTGTGTGATTGTAAAGCATGATACACGTTGGCCGCAACAAATCTGGCAGGGGATTGCCATGGAAATAGGATCGTCTGGATGGATTATCTGAATACGGTTTATAAACAGCAGGATAAAGTTACGCTGAAAAATACCACCGGGGAATTTGTTGACCGCTATGAGGAACACTTTATCTGGCCCGGCAGTGGCAAAGACCGTTCAGACTGGATCAGGCATACAAAAGCAAACCGTTTCATCTCCTGGCATACCGCTCACGCTTTTATCACATGGTGGCATGATTTCGGGAAAAAATATCCTCAATATTTTTCCCTCAATAAAAACGGTGTCCGGGGTCCCCGCAACAGCAAACCTCATGCCATGGATGCCGCTGCCGCAGCACCCTCCACAAATAAAAGGATCAATCATCAGGTGCAGCTGTGCTGTTCCAATAAAGATTTGCCTGCTTTTATCATTGAGCAGCACATGAAAAGCAAAGCGGCTTCCAGAAACATCAATATTTCCAACAATGATGATGCTTCCGCCTACTGTCATTGTGCAGAATGTAAAAAACTGGATGTGAAACGACCCGGTGTGCCGGAATGGCCCCACCTTTCCGACCGCTATCTTTTCCTTGCCAATAAAGTAGCGGAAAAAGCGGCGAAACTTACCCCTGCCAAAGATGTGCATTTCCTTGCTTATTGCGAAACGGAAGAACCGCCTGCCAAAACGAAGATCGCCCCCAATATCCTTGTAACATTCTGTCCTACCGATTACAGACTGGAACGCACCCTTGTCCAGCTGGAAAACTGGATAAAAATGGGTGCAAAAAAGATCCGTATGCGTCCCAATCTGCCCTGTTATTTCCACTCTGTTCTTCCCATCGGATTTGAAAAACATGCCTGGAAACTTTTTTCTGAAGCCATGAAACATAAAGAGGTGGTAGGTTGCAATATCGACAATCTGGGAGCCGTGAACCTGGGAACATTCTCTTTCCCCATGTATGTTATGGCAAGAACCATCAACTCTCCGGAAACACCCTTTGAAGTCTGGGAGGAAGAGTATCTGCGGGGCTATGGCAAAGGCGCAGATGATGTAAAGAAATATTTTGCATTGTGGCGGAACAACTGGGATAAACGCATCAATCCCGACTATGTCAATATCCTGAAACGCTCCCGTTATTTCAATGTGGGCAGAGGATTGCTGATGAATGCAAAAAAATATTATAAAAATGAAGATTTTGACAAAGCGGAATCTTTCCTGAAAGACGCCCTGAAAAAAGATCTGACCGGAGAAGAACGCAAAAGAGTGGAAGAGCTTATCCTTGTCAATACCCACGCCCGTCTGGTCTTCCTTGCGGCATCCTCCACAGGCACAAAGCAGATGAATCACGCCCGGAAACTTCTGGATTTCCGCAAAGCAAATCCTGTGATCATGGGGTACAGCATGGAAAAAGCCGCCTCCACCGAGATCCGCTGGGGGGATTATACCGGGATCAAAAAGGCAAGAGTAACGACACAATTTGATCTTCCCATACTGGAAACACCTATTTTCTGGTATTTCAAAGCGGATCCCAAACAGGTTGGTGAAAAGGAAAAATGGTTCCTTTCCACGGAAAAAGAGTTCAGCAAATGGGGGGAAATGGCGGCAACGCATACCTACTGGCAGGGAACGCCCCGTATGCCTTTAATGTCTGCAAAGATGAAAAAATTTCTCGCCTCCTATGACGGGATCGGATGGTATGCAAGGACTGTTTCTGTCCCCGCAGACTGGAAGGACAGACAGGTATTTTTGCTTTTCGGAGCTGTGGATGAAGCGTGCAAAGTCTTTGTCAACGGAAAACTTGTGCATACAAGAAAGTATGAAAAGTCCGGCGATGAAGCAAGAGCATTTCCTGTGGACATCACTTCTGCCATCAACTGGAACAATCCCAAAAAGACCACAGTACATGTTATGGTCATCGACGAAAACGGCGAAGGCGGCATCTGGCAGAAAGTATATCTGACAAGTAAAAAACAACCGTAACTGTCTTTATTTTCCGTAATAGAAGATCCTGATTTTTCCACTTGGCATCCATACCGGGAAAGATCAGGATTTTTTTGCTTTCCGGTTGCATATTGACGGCAAACGGGGTACATTAGAGAAGAAAGGAATTATTATGTCAGTACATCTTTTAGCTCCTGCCGGTTCATTTGAATCATTAAGTGCCGCCCTCTCCAACGGAGCGGATGCAGTTTATTTCGGCGTGGGAAAATTGAATATGCGCTCCCGTGCAACAGTAAATTTCACGATGAAAGATCTTCCGGTAATTGCAGAAATGTGCCATAAAAAAGGGGTACAGGCATGGATGACATTAAATACTGTTGTATTTGATGAAGAACTGGAAGAGGTCAGAACTCTTTGTGAAGCAGCAAAAAAAGCCGGGATCGATGCGGTTATTGCATCGGATCATGCAGTCCTGGAGATCGCCAGGCAAAAGAGCTTGAGCATCCACCTTTCCGTACAGGCAAACATTACCAATCTGGAGTCGGTCCGTTTTTATGCAAAATATGCAGATATAATGGTTCTGGCAAGGGAATTGACCTTAAAGCAGATTTCAAGGATCTGTAAAGGCATAAAGGAGGAAAGGATCACCGGCCCATCCGGAAATCCGGTAAAAATCGAGGTCTTTGTGCATGGTGCATTGTGCGTTGCTGTTTCAGGTAAATGCTATATGAGCCTTGCATTGTTCAACACCTCTGCCAACAGAGGGGATTGTTACCAGCCCTGCCGCCGGGCATACACAGTGAAAGATGCAGTCAATGGCAATGAACTGGAGATCGAAAATCATTATGTGATGTCTCCGCAGGATATCTGTACCATAGAGATCCTGCCCCGGCTTCTGGAAGCGGGCGTATCCGTATTGAAGATCGAAGGAAGGGGACGCTCCGCAGATTATGTGGCAAAGGTAACTGCTGTTTACCGGGAGGCTGTCGATCTCTGGAAGCAGGGTGGAAAACCGGAAAAAGAAGTTCTGGAAGTATGGAAGAACCGTCTGGGCGAGGTGTTTAACCGGGGATTCTGGCATGGAGGCTATTACCTTGGGGAAAAAAGTGGGGAATGGGCATGTTCCGGCGAAAATAAAGCGAGCAGAAAAAAGATCCTTTGCGGCAAAGTTGTAAATTA
>JAFVRL010000087.1 GCA_017504325.1 Lentisphaeria bacterium
CGGTCTTTGTGACAAAATTCATCACCGCTGACGGCAGTCTGAAGGGCTGCAGCAGATAGAGAACTGCGGCAATGACTGCAATACTGTTGGCAGACACAAGGGTGCGCAGCATCCTTTTTACATCATTGCCCGCCATTACAGCTATACCGATGGTCCATTGCCCGAATGTGGAGCCAACGCTCCAAAGAAGAAGAGCTGCTGTGGTTTTTCCTCCCCAGATATATCCCACAACGATAAGGGGCAGATAAAGATAATTATTGACTACTGCCATGTGAAGAAAGGTTGCTTTCCGTTTTTCTGAATCATTCCGTAATATTGCCAGAAGAAGGTAGCCGAGAATACAATGCAGGATCATCATGGCAAAACCCAGTACAGGATAGATCCATGCGGTGGAAAGATCCTCTTTTGTGAAATTGCCTGCCACACTGGAAAAGATGAGAAACGGAGTAAGTACATTGATGGCAAAACTGCTCATGCCTTTGATGGAATCTTTATCCAGCATTTTTCTCATAACGATAAATGCTCCGATACCGAAAAAGGCAAATGTTTCCAGTACGGCAAGGATGACTTTCAGGAAAATATCACTGTTCATTTTATTTTTATCCAGTCTCTATATACAGGGGTTGAAAAATATACAGGAGATTTAAAATACACCGGAAATTTTTTTTTACAAGTCTTCATACAATATTTTTATCAGGCTGAAAAAATGAAAGGAAGAAGGTTCTGTCAGAAGAACCTTTCTTCCTTTCTGATGATATTCCTGTTTCCTTATCAGAATATGAGACAGAGGGATCCCGGACAGGATCGTACGGTTCTCAATGCCCCCACTTCCATTTTTTCCGCATCATAGGGGAAAAATACTGTCTGATGGGTAAATTCATGGCATACACCGATCATTGTACCTCCGGGAAGAAAATTCATGTCCCGGGGACTGGAGCCGCAGGAGGGAATGATCTCCCGCAAAACAGGTGTATGATCTTCTTTTACCTCAAAACAGGCAAAGGATTCATGGCCTCTGTTAGTGGCTATAAGCAGTTTTTCATCCGGGGAAAAACGGATGGCGGATGCTTTACTGAACCGTTTGAAGTCGGAAGGAATGGTACTTATATTGGCTGTACGCACAAGCGTACCGTCTTTATAGATCAGGGTGGAAAGGGTATTGCCCAATTCATTGAGAAGATAGGCGTGGATGCCGTCTTTGGCAAAAACAAGATGTCTGGGGCCTTCACCGGGAGTTTCTTTATACTCAAAGGAAGGAGTGCTGTCAATACCTTTGCCGGGAGTATAGGAATAGAGAAAAACACTGTCTGTGCCAAGATCCACCACGCAGAGATACTTTCCATCGGGAGTAAATACTGTGCAATGGGCGTGAGCGTGTTCCTGTCTCGGTTTGGCTGGACCAAGTACCCCTTTATCTTCAATGACTCTTCCTTCTCCTTCAAAAATGCCGTCTTTCAACTTGAATTCTGTGCATGTGCCTGTCACATAGTTCGCACAATAAAGAAACTCGTCATCCGGGGAGGTGGTAAGATGGCAGGATGAGATCCCTTTTGTAGCGGCTTTTGCCAGAAATCTCAAAACTTTTCCCTCTTCCTCCACGGCAAAAACTGCGGCATAACCGTTTCTGTCTTTTTCCGCTCCCACCACATAGAAAAATCTTCTGTCACGGGAAAATGCCATATAGGAAGGTCTTTCCATGGGAATAAAGGAGACCATTACAGGAAAATCGTCTGCCTCCATATTTTCAGAAGAGAAGATCTGGATACCGCCGCCCTCTTCCCGGATCGCGTTTGCTGCACAGTAGAAATATTTTTCCATAATCAAAATCTCCTTATCAGTAAATGGATGCGGGGAAATAATACCGGGAAGCATTTTCTTTCAGTACGATACGGGAGGGAATGATGATCTCTTTCTTTCCTTCCTGAGTCTTACCGCCGTTCCGCAAGCCTGTGAGAGCCGCCTCAATACCGGTGGAGATCATTGCCGGAGAGTAGGTAACTGTAGCTTTAACAAGAGGATCATTATCCATGATCATTTTTACCGTACCTTTTGCTCCGCCTCCGCCCACAAAGAACTTCACATCTTTTCTCTTTGATTCTTTATAGGCTTTCAATGCTCCGGTAAGAACATCGTCATCCCCTGCCCAGACCGCATCGATCTGCGGATGTTTCTGCAAATAATTTTCCATAAGGAGCAAGCCTTTCTCCGTATTCCAGTGGGCAGGCTGGGAATCTATGATCTTTATACCGGGGAATTTTTCAGCAATGACCTTTTTGAAGGTTCCGGCTCTGTCTGTATTGATAGGGCATTGCGTCCCTTCCATGACAACGATCTTTCCTTTGCCGTTCAGAAGTTTGCCTACAGCTTCCGCAGCAGCTGCTCCGAAACTTTTATTATCGCCATTGACAAATACATCCTGGATATTTTTATCCAGAGGGTTGGAGACGATGACCAGATATACCCCCTGTTTTCTGGCTCTTTCACATACAGCCGTAAGGGGACCGGGTTCCTGACTCATCACCACAAGAGCTTTCACATTCCGGGCAAGCATATTTTCGATCCGGTCAACCTGATCGGCGGAATTTTCCCCGGAGGCAATAAGGATCTCTACATCTTTATTTTTTTCTTCCAATTCTTTTTTACTTTTTTCCGCGTTCCAGACTACTCCGCCTGCCCAGCCGTGGGTCGCCGCAGGGATGCATACACCTATTTTCATCTTTTTGCTGTTGGCATCGGAACAGGAGGAAAGAAACAGTGTGCCGGATATAAAGATCAGACCGGCAATAAAGGAAAAGATTGTCTTCATTTTACAGTTCCCCGTATGGATAAAAAAAATCCGGCAGAACGTTCTGCCGGAAAAAGGTTTTTACTTGATAAGCAGACTCATGATCGCCTTCTGCACATGCAGACGATTTTCCGCCTGATCGAATACGATGGAGGCGGGGGAATCCATCACATCATCTGTGATCTCGTCTCCTCTGTGTGCAGGCAGACAATGCAGTACCTTCACATCCTTCTTGCCCATTTTCAGGGTATCCATGTTGAGCTGGTAGGGTTTGAGGATCCGCATACGCTCGGCGGATTCCTTTTCAAAACCCATGCTCACCCATACATCGGTATAAACAAAGTCGGCACCGTCCATGGCTTCTTTGAGAGAAGTTGTCCAGGAGGCGGAACCGGGACCAATGTTCATATCCATGATGTCTTTTCTGGGAGCGTACTCTTCAGGGGAGGCAATGGTCATGGTGACACCGGAAAGTTTGCTTGCCAGCATAAGGGAGTTTGCCATATTGCTTGCACCGTCACCGATATATGCCATTTTCACTTTGGAAAGGTCACCGGCATATTCATACATGGTGAAAATATCTGTCAAAGCCTGGCAGGGGTGGAAATCATCAGTCAGAGCATTGATGACCGGGATCTTTGCATTGGCGGCAAGACCTTCCACATCACTCTGTTTGAAGGTACGGATGACGATAGCGGAAAGGTAGCGTTCCAGTACATGTGCTGTATCAGGAATACTTTCGCCTCTGCCCATCTGGGTCATGCCCTGATCCAGGATCACAGCGTGACCGCCCAGTTCCGTTATACCAACTTCAAAAGATACTCTTGTACGGGTGGAGGATTTTGCGAAGATGACGCCCACGCTTTTCCCTTCCAGGGGACGGGGCTGATTGCCTTTGCCTCTTCCTTTTTTCAGACTTGCGGAAAGATCAAAGATGGTGGAAATATCCTCTGTATTGAGGTCCAGACAGGAAAGCAGATCTTTGTTCATTTTTTACTTTCTTTTTTGTGAGTTATCTGTTTATTTGTTTTTTGCGGCGTCTTCGGCAAAGACCTCTTCCATAAGTTCTATTGCTCTTTGGCAATCAGCCATACTTACATTGAGAGGCGGTACAAGCCGCAGTACATTTTCCCCGGCAGACAAAGCAAGCATCCCTTTTTCCCGCAAGGCGGCGCAATAGGGGGTGGCGGGACCGGTAAGGACGGCTCCAACCATCAATCCTTTACCTCTTACGGATTGGATCTGCGGGTATTTTTCTTTCATGGCATTGAGTTTATCTATAAGGAATTTGGAAGTAACTTTCACATTTTCCAGAATATTCTCTCTGTCGTATGTATCAATGACCGCACAGGCGGCGGCACAGGCAAGGGCAGTACCGCCGAAGGTGCTGGCATGAGTTCCCGGAGTAAGAATATGGGAATATTTCTGTGATGCAAGGACAGCACCGATGGGGAATCCATTGCCCAGAGCTTTTGCCATGGAGAGGGCATCAGGCATTACGCCATAGTTCTGCCATGCAAAGAATGTTCCGGTTCTTCCCATACCGCACTGGACTTCATCAAAGAGAAGGAGCATATCATTTTCGTTGCAAAGTTCACGTACTTTTCTGATGAATTCCGGATCTGCGGGAATGATCCCGCCTTCGCCCTGTACCGGCTCCATAAGGACAGCGGCAGTTTTATCGCTGACAAGAGCTTTTACAGATTCAAAATCATTGAAGGTGGCAAATTTGAATCCGGGCATATCGGGAGCAAACCCTTTTCTGTATTTACTTCTGCCGGTGGCGGCGAGAGTGGCAAGGGTTCGCCCGTGGAAGGAATCATTCATGGCAATGATCTCAAATCTGCCTTTTTCAGAACCCGCTTTACGGGCAAGTTTGATCAAACCTTCATTGGCTTCCGCTCCGCTGTTGCAGAAAAAGCATGTGCCGTCAAAGCCGTGTTCAATAAGTTTCTGTGCAAGACGGGGTTGTACTTCATTCATGTAAAGATTGGATACATGAACCAGTTTTTCCGCCTGTTCCCTGATGGCGGCTGTTACGGCAGGATGACAATGGCCCAGACTGCATACGGCAATGCCTGCGGCAAAATCCAGATAATCATTGCCCGCAGAGTCATATACATGGGATCCCTGTCCCCTGACAAAAACAATATCCGCTTTGGGATAGGTCTGCATTACATACTTGTCATAAAGACTGCTTGTTTTTTCATAAACGGGATCGCTCATAATCCACTCCTCTTTATATTCTTTTTTCCGGAAAAGTCTGTTTCCGGTTCTGTATATTATATAAAAGAAAAAGTTAATATACTCTATTGCCGGAAAATGTCAAATCAAAAGAGAAAAAAAAGGGAAGAAAAGAAGAAAAAAGAGAAAAAAAGGGGAGGACGGGAGAATAGGAAGACTATTCCCCCGGTTCCAACTGTATTTTTACAGTTTTATTCTCCGAAGAGCCGCTTCCAGATTCGTTTTCTTTCCCTTACTTCCTGTTTGGAGGCATAAGATTCTATCCGGGAAAGTGTTTCATAGAATTTTCCGCTGTTTGCCGGATAATTTTTTTCATCGGCAAACAGTTTTTCCAGCTCCTCTTTTTCCGCAGGGAATTTTTTGAGTATATCTTCCCATGCGGGATCTTTGCGGATACTCTTCCACCGTTCCGCAAGAGAGAGCCAATGGGCTAAAATTTCTTCGCTTATCGCTACATCATCTTCATAAAGAACATACTCACTATTCTTTTTAATAAGCCCGCGAGCCTTTTCCCTTTGAAGTTTACTATAC
>JAFVRL010000088.1 GCA_017504325.1 Lentisphaeria bacterium
AGAACCGTCATCCAACACAATGATCTCCAACTTGCGGTAGGATTGCTGTTCAAGAGAAAAAAGACACTCATCCAGATATTTTTCCCCGTTATATACTGAAACAACGATGCTTATAAGATCATCTGATACATTTTTCTCTCCATGAAGCTGTCCTGTAAGAGATTTTGCGATCCTCTCCGGGGAGATATACATGCGTTCATTTCTGCTGCAATTCAGAGTTGGTCCCCCGCAGCAGAAGTGTTCCCCTCTGCCGGGGGCATAAGGACATTTTGTACGGAAGAAATGAGAATCCACCCCCAATGCTCCGCAGAATTCCGGATTGGTCTGACAGAAAAAGGAAAAAACTTTCACCCCGAATGCCGCCGCAAGATGAATGACGCCCGAATCGTTGCCGATCACAGCGTTGCAATGAGGCAGCAATGAAATCGTATCGGAAAGTTCATCACACAAAATCACCGCATCTTTTATCCCGTCTGCCGCTTTCAGACATAACTCTTTTTCATTGCCCGCCCCGGAAAAGATGATCCTGTACCCTTTTTCCGCAAGCAGTCCGCCAAGTTTACGGAAATGGTCTGTATGCCATCTTTTTGCCTCCCAGCCGGCTCCGGGAACAAGCATAATGAGTTTTTCATCCGCTTTCAGAGATAATTTCTGTAAGATCGCCTCTTTCCCGTACCGGGGACAGGGCGGAACAAGTTTCAATTCGGAAGACTCCTCCAAAGAAAGAAACTGCATCACGATAGATCGGGGTCGGTAGGCAAGATGCACCCCGGGGATCCGGGATTGTTTTGCACAGAATGAATAGAATGGATAAAACTCGTCCGCAATATCCAATCCCACGGAATATGCCCCCGACCGCAAGGCGAACAACGCGGAATACCGGTTGCATACAAGGTCGATGATCAGATCCGGCTTCACCTCTTTACGGATCTTCCTGCTTTCTGCAAAAATCCCGGAAAAGGAAACATTTTCCCTCATTCTGTCACTGACCACCGACCGGATCACCTTCTGGTTTTCCTCCGGAATAAGTCCATGACACAATTCACGGATAAAAGGACGCCCGCCAATATACAATTCGGCATCCGGATAGGCTTTTTTCAGAAGAGAAATGGTCTGGACTGCCCAGAAAGTATCTCCCAGATACCCGGAAGCAAGAATAAAAATCTTCCGGGGATTTTCCGGTCTCTTTTTCCGGTGAAAAAGACCTACCAGGAATGCCAGGCAGATCAGAAAAAACTTCATGCATTGTTTCATTTTTCCGGCGTCCAGAATGTAGGTTTATTCTTTTTCCATGCTCACAGAATACTTCCCGTCCGGGAACTGCCATTCCCATTTATAAAACTCCCGGATGGCGGCGATCACAGAGAGGTGGAAATCTGTCCGGATCTTTCTTGCCGGCAATTTACCAAAACTTTTTTCATTGCGTATTCCGCATCTTCTATATTCCGCTTCTGCCGCAAAAGGTCCTTCCGGCAGCTTGAATGCAAATTTTTCCGGTTCTTTTTTGTAAGAAACAAGAGAATCAAAGGCTTTTTTCTTCAATTCTGCAAGCACCTTTGCCCGGGGATAATGGATGGCGGCAGCTTCATTGGCAAAAATCTTTTCCGTCTCAATATCTTCCGGAAGAGCTTTGTTCAAGCCCTCTTTCACAGCAACCGTATAAATAGCCGGACACAACGCCTCCGCTTCCCGGGTCAGAGCCAGATCCCCCGAGGCAAATACAGGGGAAGAACCCCGTTCCGCCATGGCATAAACCAATTGTCCGAATTCCCCGAGAGACACTCCGTTGATCCGGAAATCTATCGCCTCCCCGGTTTGGGTATGGGCAAGATGTCCCCCCACAGCCCCTGCTTTTGCATGTTGTCCCACAAAGGCAAGAACATCAAATCCTTCTCCGAAATCCGGCCAGAAGGGCGCACCCTTCTGCAGACTTGCTCCGGGATGGAAAAATCCGGCCTCCACAGCCCCTTCCCCGTGTCCGTCCCAGACAAGGATGTCTGCCTGCCCGTCCGCTTCAAGAAAGCCATCCACAACGGCATTGACCTCTTCTGTCAGAAAATGACACCCCTGAAGATAATATTTTCCGGCGGGATGACACCATGCCGGAAAATCCAGAACAGAATTGACGCCTTCAATATCGGTGATTATAAGAATTTTCATATTGTTCCTTTCCGTTATCAATATCCGTTGTTCTTACCGGAGATTATTATAGCATATCTTTTGCGTATTTCAATTACATAACAGATAAAACAGAAGTTTTTCATCCCGGATAGATACTGTAGGTATTCCGGTAATCCCCCGGAGTCCTTCCGGAAATACGCCGGAAACAGCGGTAAAAGACCTCAATGGAGGAAAAACCGCATTTTTCCGCAATATCTTTGATGGGAAGAGAACTTGTCATCAACAGCCGTTCTGCCTGCTTCACCCTTTTTTCCTGAAGATACCCGCAGGGGGTCTGCCCCAGAAAATTCCGGCACAAATCAAAAAGATAGGGACGGCTGATCCCCGCATTGACAGCGATTTCCGCCGCGGAAAGTCTGCATTTGGCGTAATGCTGATCCATGTACCGCAAGGCGTTGCACAGGGCAATGGGATACTCTCTGCCGGCAGAATCATCCATCAGAGTATGCCACTGTAAAGTGGAATAGACATACCGGGAAAAAAGTTCCCTGTCATATTTCCCGTTCTGATAGGTATGCAGACATTCTGAAGCAAATTCCAGAACATTTTTCCCCTCTTTCCATTGACTGATCCGGGGTGAGGGGCGTCCGGAGGACGAATTCACCCGGAAAAGAAAAACATAACACCTGTAAGGATCCTTTGCAGAAGTCCGGCAAATCGTTTTTTCACCTGCGATATGCCAGAAAACTGTTCCAAGCGGCATCTCCTTTTCCCTGCCATCCACCTCAAAAAACAACTTTCCGCCGGCAAGGATCTCAATATATTCCTCTCCTTCCGGGATCGTGACAGGCAATACGCAATCCACAGGAGAACAGATAAAAAATCCGCAACGCTCCAATACCGCAAATCTATACTCTGTTTCTTCCATATTTCATTCCCTTCCGGTTCTTAAAGAGAAAGTTCATCCCACGCTTTGGCAAGCCGGGACGGCGGAGCTTTCACAAGTGTAGATATTTCCGGCGTATAAGCCCCGATCCTTGCCTCTTCCAGCAGAAGGAAAAATTCATACAGTGCTTTTTTCCTTTCCAGAGGCACTTCCAATGATTCCGCCGCTATATGGAACTTGCGGATAAAGGGAGCGATACTCTCCCCTTTGGCAAGATCTTTCTGCAGAGAAGAACTTTTTGCCCGTTCCAGACGCACCGTCAATGCCTTGAGATATCTTGTATATCTGCCCACCGCTTCAGGACAACGGAGGAAACCCGGCCGGAAAAGAAAATCCAGCTGGGTATTGACATCATCCGCTGTTTCCGAATCACTGCGGATTTTTTTCAACGCATCCTCTGCTTTCGTGTAATACAAATGGATCTCCTCCAATTCGTCCAGAAAAGCCATGGAGATCTCCGCAGAGCAGGAAGAAACTTTTTCACACGCCTCTTCAAAATCCTTTAATGTCCTGACATCCTCCGGCACATGATCCAGAGACTGCAGCATACTTATATCTGCCAGATCCTCTTTCCAATCCGGATAGTTCAAAAAGAAGGAAAGTTCAATATTATGGGCAAGACGCGCGCCCTGCCTCAAGGCTTTCTCCAGTTGCGGGAACCGTAATTTGACAAGCCGCAGCAACCCCTCTCTGTGATGGAAGGCAGCATCATGCTCATCCAGGAACAGGGAAGAACCCACACTTTTCTTCTCATCGACCAACGCAGGATAGGCTTTCTTCCCGGACTTCGGAGATGCCTCCACTTCATAAGGAAGATCTGTAAGAAAAGGCCAGGAGGTATGACCGCTTACCGTATATTTTTTCGCAGCAGGCAATTCATTGGAAAGTCTGGAACTGATCAGATTTCTGCCCGGAAAACTGTCCAGCACTTTCATCACTCTGCCGTTTTCTCCCGTAAGAGCTATTTTCATTACAAGATATGGAGGCATTTCCGGTTCCTCCAGAAGGGAACAGGAGACTTCCTGATCATAATACTCTTTCAGATATTCTGCAAGTGTATGAGTCAAAGGCCGTTCAATAAAGATCTCCCCGCTTTTGCAGAGCGACACAAAATCTTTCACGCACTCCCGCATGGGATTCAATTCCCTTCTCACACTTTTCGGCAACCCCTTTAAAAGAAACTCCACCTTCCAGAAAAGATAACCGGGAACAAGATAATCGGTTCTGTGCGGGTCGAAGAGATTGAGACAGTTTTCCGGAATACTTACCGTGATCCCGTCATATTTACTTTCACAATCAAAAAGATACCGCAAAGGAAAACGCATCCGGTCACAGAAGATGAAATCCGGAAAATCCTTCTCATCGAGTTTATCATGTTCCCATGTGATCTCCTCTTCAGAAGGAGCAAAATCTTCTTTGTGATGTTTGATGCTTTCCGTACTGACAATATCTTCCGGCAGTTTTTCATTGAAATACCGGTAAATTGCCTCTTCATCCACAAGAGAATCGGGATGGCGCATTTTTATTTCAAAAGAGCGCAGTTTTTTATATAACTTATTGTATTTTTCCAGCCATGCACAGTTGTGCAGATGTACTTTTCCCTGCGCCAGCCCTTCACGGATAAAGACATTTCTGGCAGCTGCCGGATCGATCTTTCCATAATGACGGCGGCGGCCGGGATGGATCAGAAGGGAACCGGCACGCAACTGCTCGCGTGCATAGACAAAACCGCTTTTTTCATCCCAGAAAATATTATCATAAGAAGCACGGCACAAATGGGGTGCAACCTCTTCCAGCCATTCCGGTTTCATCTCCGCATTGATCCTGCCGAAGACCCGGCTTGTTTCCATCAAAGCAAAACTCAAAAGCCATTTGGGGGGATTTTTTCTTTTTGCCAAACCGGAACCGGGAAACAGGATGAAACGCTTGTTCCCCATATCCATATAGTTTTTATTTTCCGGATCATACATCGCCAGATTACGGGGCAATCCCCCCAGAATACACTTATGGATACTGTTGTAATCTTTTTCACACTCATCCCATTGCAGTTCTTCCGGAAGAACCGGCTTTTTTCCTTCGGGAACAGGGAAGAGTTCTCCGAGATCCTCCACAAGATTCCGCCATTCTGTCATACGGCGGGAGGAAAGATAATTTTTGGCACAAAACCTTTTCAACGCACTTTTACTTCTGTTTTCCCCCATGGA
Source organism: Lentisphaeria bacterium (assembly GCA_017504325.1). Classification (GTDB taxonomy): domain Bacteria; phylum Verrucomicrobiota; class Lentisphaeria; order Victivallales; family UBA1829; genus RGIG5327. Next base: position 5,272 of record JAFVRL010000088.1, read on the forward strand.
ATCCATTGCAGCGATCCATAATTTGAGTATCCCCATAAAGTCGGAGAGTTCTGAAGAAAAGGCTTTTTGTGCCTCATCCGCTTCTTTTGCATGTTCAAAAGGTCTCTCCCTGGGGTCTGCAATACTCAAAAATGCCGAAATAACAAGCATTTGCGGCAAGTTTCTCATTTTTTCCCCATCCATAAGCATCTTTCCCAGATGGGGGTCAAGGGGCAGTTCCGCAAGGCGTCTGCCGGTACGGGTCAGGGAAAAATCTTTTTCCAGTGCATGAAGATCCTCAAGGGTACGCCGTCCTTCCCGGACAAGGGAAACACTTGGCGGATCTACAAAAGGAAACTCCTCAACAGGAGGAAGTTTGAGAGATGCCATTTGCAGGATCACTCCGGCAAGAGAGGTCCGCTGGATCTCCGGAGCTGTATAGGGAGGGGCTTCAAGGAGGGTCTCTTCAGAATACAGACGCACACAAACCCCATCCCGCAATCTTCCGCAACGCCCCCTGCGCTGTCTGGCACTTGCCTGGGAAATACCTTCCACAAGCAATTCCTGAATACGGCTTTTCGGATTGTATCTGCTTAAACGCACCAGTCCGGAATCTATGACAAAACGGATACCGGGAATGGTAAGGGAGGTTTCCGCCACATTGGTGGACAGGATCACACGGCGGAAACGGGAACGGCTGAAGATCCGGTTCTGATCAGAAGCGGAAAGTCTGCCGAAAAGAGGCAATATCTCCATGGACGGGTATTTACGTCCTTCCAGCTTATCCAGAGTCTCCCGTATTTCCCGTTCTCCGGGGAGAAAGACAAGAATATCTCCGGAATCATCCAGTTCCCGGAGAAAATCCACAGCACGGCTGACATGATCGGCAAGTTCTTCTTCCTCTTCCGCCGGTAAATAACAATCCTCAATGGGATAAAGCCCCCCTTCCACTTCAATAACAGGAGCATTGGAGAAAAATTCCGAGATCCTGCCGGATTCCAGTGTGGCAGAGGAAATGATGAGACGCAGATCTCTGCGCTTTTCCAGAAGAAGTTTCAGATACCCAAGAAGAAAGTCAATATTCAGACTGCGTTCATGTACCTCATCAAGGATGATGCAGTCATATTGCAGAAGAAGCGGATCACTTCTTGTTTCCGCAAGCAATATACCATCCGTCATAAATTTGATGACTGTGGAATCATTTGTTCTGTCATCAAAACGGATCTTGCATCCCACTTCCTCCCCCATCACACATCCGGTCTCTTCCGCAAGACGCCCGGCAAGAGCGGTAGCCGCAAGTCTTCTCGGCTGGGTACAGCCGATCCTGCCCAGTTTTCCGAACCCTGCCTGAAGAGCGATTTTCGGCAGCTGTGTCGTTTTTCCTGAACCGGTACTGCCGCAAACGATCACCGTCTGGTGTTCAGTCAACGCTTTTTTTATCTCATTTACTTTTGGATAGATAGGAAGATTTTCCGGAAAGAGGATCCGTAAAGAAGCCGCTTTATCTCCCAAAAATCTGCCGGAAAACTTTTCAAGAAGCATCCGGTATTTTTCAAGAGAAGAAGAGGAGGAATTTTTTTCAAGTTCATACAGGACCTTTCTGCGCAGAGAAGAGATCCGCCCTCTGTCGGAAAGCAGAACTTTTGACCATTTTTCCTGCAGTTCTTTCAACAATTCAGCAAGCTGCGCCTTCTGAAAAACTTCCGGGACATCGCCTCCGGCTCTTTTCTTTCCGCAGCCTTCTTTTCTGTTGATATTGCGTTCTTCTTTTCTGATTTCTTCCATAACACCTCTTTTCCGGGCTAAACAGACCATTAATATACCACACCAAAAAGATTTTGGCAAGCCGAAAGCACTGAAACACCTGTCCTGAAGGATTTTTCTTTGACGCGAAATCCAAAATAATCAGATGATCCCGAAGAATTCGGAAATAACCTGACAAACAGCAGAAAGGAGTCTTATGGCTGTGACCAGCGTAAAATTCGGCAGTAAATTCATCCGGACAGGAGGCAGTGTTTCTTTTCAGGAGCGCAGCGTTCATCCTTCCGACTTCACCTTTGAAAGAATCATTGAGGATTATGCCGGGCAATGGGCAAAAGGAGAAGAGGCATTTTTTCTGAAATATCCCTTCTGGCAGGAATTTGCAGATTGCTTTGTGATGCGGCGGGCGATCATCCAGATCAACGGTACCCAGAAATGTCTTACCGCAAGTTTCAAAGCAGATGAGCTGGAAGAACATCTTTATCCCGGTTTTGTCTCTCTTAAAAACTTTGCCATTCCCGGTTTTGACCGCAGCAGCATCCCCAAGGGCAGTTATCAGTTGAAAAGTCTGGATTTCCGGGATCAGGGAGACACCTTTACCATTGTAAACATTTCCTATGTCCAGTACTGTCCCTGGGAACTTATCCAGATAGATCCGCTTGTTCCCGATCCCGCCGGAGGTGTGTTTTGAACGATCTTGTCTGGTTGAAAAAAGAGAGCTGGCAGCATTTGCAGGATCTCCTGAAAAATATCCAGCTGCGTCACAATCCCGCCATCGCCAGAGCGGCAGTACATTATACCGGTACAGGCAGCAATTCCAGGATCTTTCTGGATATTCCGGAAAAACTGTGCCGCTATGACGGAATGTTCAAAGTCATTCAGAAAGAAGAGGATCGCGTCACCATTTTCGATCCCTTTGATCCGGAAGGTGTTTCTGCCGGCTATGCTTATATCAACGGGGAATATAAAGAGATCCTTTCAGAAAGAGTGTTTCTGGATGAAGAAAAACTTTCTGACAATACCATGCTGCTTCCGGATGGAACCTGTATTGAAGTAAAGGAAGGGTATATCTCCCTTGCTCTGGATCCGGAAGGAAAGACCTTTTTTGCCCTGACTCCGGAACTGCGCAAAAGGATCTATACCGGGGAATTTGCGGTGGAATATAATCACAAAGAAGATAAAATAGTGATCGTGGACGGCAGTGAT
>JAFVRL010000001.1 GCA_017504325.1 Lentisphaeria bacterium
CATTGCCGCATTGGAAGCAGGTAAACACGTTCTTCTGGAAAAGCCCATGACCCTGAATGCCTCCCTTGGTGAAGAGATCCTCAAAGCCCGTGATAAATCCGGCAAACTTCTTCAGATGGGCATGGTCAGACGGCAGGCTGCCGATTCCATTGCTGTAAAAGAACTTATTGACAACGGCAGACTTGGTGAGATCTATCAGATCCGTGTCAAACTCATCCGCAGAAGAGGTATCCCCGGTCTGGGCGGCTGGTTCACCACAAAGGCCCGTTCCGGAGGCGGCGGACTTATTGATATTGCAGTACACTTCCTTGACCTTGCCATGTGGAGTACCGGACTTTGGAATCCCACAAAAGTAAGTGCAAAAGTCTATTCCAAGTTCGGAAAAGATATGAAAAATTACCACTACATCAATATGTGGGCAGGCCCGCCGAACTATGAAGGAACTTTTGATGTGGATGATTATGCCGCAGGTTTCGTGCGTTTCGGCAAACAGGCGACACTTTCTTTTGAAGTAGCCTGGGCATGTAATGCGGAAGTGGAATCCTATATCGAGATCCTGGGCGACAAAGGTGGAATCAAGATCGGGGAGAAAGATACCGTTCTTCTCACCGAACTTGACGGCAAACTTGCCGACATCAAACTGGATTATGACAAAACCAGAGATCCCTTTGCAGGGGAAATGCAGGTATTTGCAGACGCCGTTCAGGGCAAATGTAAAGTAGCGGCAACCGGGGAAGAAGGGCTTGTAGCCATGAAACTTCTGGATGCCATTTACCGTTCCAGCGATGAGGACAGAGAGATCGAACTCTGATTTTCCACCCGTCAGCAGACACCTGAACTGCTGTAAAATGAGATGCACCCCGAAAGTTGGAAACGATTTTCGGGGTGTACTTTCATTCCGGACAGCTCCCATTTTCATGTTTTTTGCAAAAGTCTCTTGCAATTCCTCCTTTGCGGGATTATATTAATAAATTAAAAGGTGCATTTTTCATCCGGAAAAGTGCATGGAGTATTCCGAAACAAAAAACAAACAAAAGAAAACAAACAAAAATGGCTAAAGAAACAAGCAAAGTGTATGTCGATTTGAGCAACACGCTCACAATGGAAGAACTTCTCACCGGTGCGGTGAAGAGCAACAATTTTGCGGAAGATACCATTATCTCCGGTAAGATCGTTGAAAAACGCCAGGACAGTGTTCTGGTTGACATCGGTTACAAGGCTGAAGGTATGCTCGCCTCCACCGAGTTCAAATGCTGGGACGATGTAAAAGTCGGTGACAGCGTCGATGTATATCTTGAATCCATCGAAAACGAAAACAACATGCCGGAACTTTCTCTCTCCAAGGCAAACTTCATCAAAGCCTGGGACAAGATCACTTCCGAATACGGCGAAGGCAGCATCATCAAGGGTCTCATGAAACGCCGTGTCAAAGGCGGTATCATCATCGACCTGGAAGGCGTGGAAGCATTCCTGCCCGGTTCCCAGATCGATATCGGTCCTGTGAAGAACATGGACGAGTTCATCGGCAAAGAATATGACCTCAAGATCCTCAAGATCAACCAGGAACGCAAAAACATCGTGGTCTCCCGCAGAGAGCTTCTGGAAGAATCCCGCAAAGACCGCCGTACCGCTCTCCTCAAAGAGATGGACCGCGACCAGATCCGCAAAGGTACAGTCAAAAACATCACCGATTTCGGTGCCTTCATCGACCTGGGCGGCGTGGACGGACTCCTCCACATCACCGATATGTCCTGGGGCAGAATCTCCCATCCTTCCGAAATGCTGGAAGTTGGTCAGGAGATCGAAGTTGTTGTGCTTGACATCGACTTTGACAAAGAACGCGTTTCTCTCGGTCTCAAACAGAAGACCCGCAATCCCTGGGACGAAGTGGAAGGCAAATATCCTGTTGGAGCTTCCATCAAGGGCCGCGTAGTCAACATCATGCCCTACGGTGCATTTGTTGAACTGGAACAGGGTGTGGAAGGCTTGATCCATGTCTCCGAAATGAGCTGGACCAAACGCATCACCAAAGCCGGTGATGTTGTCAGCGTCGGCGAAGAAGTGGAAGCCGTTGTTCTGGATATCGACAAAGAAAACAAAAAGATCTCTCTCGGACTGCGTCAGAAAACCCGCAATCCCTGGGAAGTTCTTGCTGAAAAATATCCTGCCGGCAGCCGCGTAAAAGGCAAAGTCCGCAACATGACCACCTACGGTGCATTCGTGGAAATCGAAAACGACATCGACGGTATGATCCATGTTTCCGATATGAGCTGGACACGCAAGATCAACAACCCCAACGAAGTGCTGAAAGTGGGCGAAGAAGTGGAAGCTGTTATTCTGGACATCGATCCCTCCCAGCAGCGCATCTCCCTGGGTATCAAACAGCTGGAAGAAGATCCCTGGGCCGGTATCGAATCCATCTACAAGATCGGTGATGCTGTTTCCGGTAAAGTCACCAAGATCACAGCTTTCGGAGCCTTCATCGAACTGTCCCACAAGATCGACGGTCTCGTTCACATCTCCCAGATCAGCAAAGATCGCGTAGAAAAAGTGAAAGACAAACTCGCCCTCGGTCAGGATATCGAAGCACGCGTCATCAAGATCGACAAAGATGAACGCCGCATCGGTCTTTCCATCAAGGCTATGGAAGAAGGCTTCTCCGAAGCAGATCTCAAAGCTGCTGAACAGGAAGTCACCGCCGCTCTGCCTCCCTCCGGAAATCTGGTGGACATGGGCGACGCTCTGGGCAAAGCCTTTGAAGGTCTTGACACCGATAACGAATAATCAAAGCAAACCCTATCTGCAATAAAACATGGAGAGTGAAGAAAATGTCTAAAGAAAAACAGACTCAAATGACTTTTGATTTCGGTTTTGATGACCGGACAGATTCCGGATCTCTCCCTGAGGTAGTAGATATCGGTGATGCCGAAGATTCTCTGGGACTTCCCCCTTCCGATGATCCGGAGGGGGAGGAGTCCCTTTCCTTTTCATCCCCGGATGAGGATGAAGAATATGATGAGTTTTCCAATGAGGACATCCCTGAAAACGGTATGGAGATCGAAGGAGTGGAGATCCTTACCGGAGAAGAGGATCCATCCTCTGAAAACAGTTTGACGGAAGAGGAAATTTCTGAAGAAGACTTTTCTTCCTCCGGAGATGAAAAGGAGAGTATCCCTCCTTCTGTTGCCGCGGAATCAGAAGAAGAAAGAGAAAAGGAAGAGGTCATCTTTATAAAGAAGAAAAAAGCACTTTCTTTTGATGCAAAAAATGTAAAACGGGCAGCTTTGGCATTTCTGGCATCCCTTTCCCCGGATGGACTTGCCGGAGATGTTCCGACAAGATACAGAAAGTATGCAGTGGACGGGGCCGCCTTCTGGAGCAGAACAGGTAAAAAAGGAAAAGTGGAGATCTGCCGTACAGCTGTTGTTGATGTGATGATGAAGGAAGATTCCGGAAATATTGCCGGAGATAAAAATATTCTTCCTCTGCTTGCTGAAGCAAAAAATACACTTGCCCTTATAGAGGAACGGCTCCGCAATGAAGCCCCTTCCCTGAAAGTAAGGGATACACTTTTTTCCGATGAAGACAGATGGGATTACAGCAAAACGGAAGATTCCGCTTACCATGAAACAGTTGCCCGGATCAGAGAATTGGAAAAAAAACTCTTTGCCGGAACAAGATTTGATAAACTGCGGAAAAGCGGTGCGGCTTCGGAATATTACGCTGTAGTACCTGAAAACCTGATAGATATTTCCTCTGTTGCCCGGGAATGGGGATTGGTTTATATTCTTCCGGATCTCTCCTTCCGTCTGGTGAAAGAGGCGGGAAAACTGCCATGCACAGAGGAAAGTATGACATCCCTTGCCCTGAATATAGGCAGGATGTCGTTGCAGAATGTTCTTTTCGCCAACGGACTTATTGCGGATGAAAACACGGTGAAAGTCACCCGTCTTCCCCGCAAACGCCGTATGTGATCATTATAAACAAGAAATCAAAAGCCCGCTTTATTCTGCCATGCCAGCACCTCTTGCATATACAGTTTATCTTCTTGCGGCCCTTATAATGTATATTGTAGGGCTTTTTTCCCGTTCCTCTGTCATGAAACTGGGAAAATGGATCGGGAATATGATGTATATTATTCCGGTCTTCGGAGGTCTCTGCCGTAAAAATATCCGCGCGGCATTTCCTGAAAAAACGGAAGATGAAGTGAAAGAAATCGCCAGAAAAAGCCTTCAGAACCTCGCACTTACGGCATTGGAATTCTTCTGGATCAGAAGACACCGGGATAAATTTGAAGATCTTATTGATTTGACTGAACTGCATGAAGTTGCATTACAGGGGCAGGCAATGATGAAAGAGGGTAAAGGAACCATTCTGATAACTCCGCATCTGGGAAACTGGGAGTTCGGTGGAAAGATCCTTGCTCTTACCTATAAATATAAGATGGCAACGGTTGTCCGCAGCAGCCGCAATCCCTATCTGGACAAACTCATCAGCGGTACCCGCAGTCACAGCGGCGATGTGGAGATCATCTATTCCAAAGGCGGAGCGATCGCGATGAAGAAAGCTCTGGACAGCGGAAAGGCATTGGGGATTCTCATTGATCAGAATGTCAAATTGCGTCACGGAGGGATTTTTGTAAATCTGTTCGGTCTGCCGGTCCCGGTCAGCCGTGCGCCTGCAACTCTGGGGAGACATAAAAACCGTTTTATTGCAGTGGGAGTGTGTTTCCGTCAGGAGGATGGTTCGTTCCGCGCATATTTACGCCGTCTGCCTAAAGAACCCTGTGAATATGAAAGTGATGAAGAACTTACCCAGGCAATCACCACGCTGTCAGAAGAATATATCCGTATGGCTCCGGAACAATATTTGTGGATGTACAAGCGATTTCAGCACATTCCTGAAGGAGTACCGGAAGAGGTCGTCAGAAGATTCCCGGATTATGCAAAAAAAGTTAAGAGGTCATTCTATACAAGGTGTCCTGCCCGGAATAAAAAATGAGGAAAAGATCGCTCTTTTCCCCATGAATAAACATACCTCTTTTATGTTCAGAAAATTCAGTTCCAGCCCCAGCAGGAAGCGTCACTGCCCATATAACGCAGGAAGATCTTTTTGGGATCTATCCCGAACGGCGCAAGCAATTCCCCGAATTTAACGGGAAAGATCCGGGCGGTCTCTTCAGAAACAGATCCGATAAAAGCAATGACGATGAAAGCGGAGGATTGATCCACAGTCCCGCCGAAAGAGACAGTCATATTGCTTTCAATGCGTACCTGAACAACACTTTCCGGTTTATGGAGCGTTTCAGCGCACAATTTGCTTATGGCCAGTGCCAGAGTCTTTTCCTGATCTTTTGAAAGACCAGCTGATGTTTCAAGTTTGATGGAGGGCATGATCGCTTCCTTTCTTCTGTGGGAGTATTCAATTTGAAACGGGTCCGGAAAATAATCTACCACACTGCCGGGAAAATGCAAGAAAAATAAAAATTATTCAGAAAAAAAAATCCTGTTTTCCGGAACCGGGAGAACATTATTGAAAAATCATGCTCTAATTTTACATGTATTTTCAAAGATCCGGGAGGCAAACATGATAAAAACCGGTGCGGAAAACAGCAGATTCGATCTTGTTTCCCTGTGGAGTTCCTGGGAGAAAGAGCTGGGTACATACGGACAATGGATGGAAAAAAATTCCTTTGGACTGCTCATTTTTCTTCTGGGAACATTCACTGCATTGCTGCTGTTTCTCTTTGTACTGCTGTTTCTGAAAAAGATCCTGCTGCCCCGTCTGCAGCGCAAACACAGGCGTATGGCGGAAGTGTGGGGTTCCCTGGCATTACCGGGCACATTTCTCATTCCTCTTGCCGGGGTCTCATTGAGCAGTCATCTGGTAAGTTTTCCGGGGAATCTGAAATTGTATTTGAACAAAACATTGTTTGCTTTGTTTGTGATACTGCTTCTGAATGGTGCATTGCGTTTCATCCACAATCTCAATGATCTGCTGGTGGAAAGATTCCGGACAAAAGATCCGGAATCCTATAACATGAATAAACTGCTTATGGATCTGTCCCGCAGTCTGATCAAACTGGCGATATGGGTATTCGGCACGATCTTCATTTTACAGGACATTTTCGGATTGCATATTACCGCCTTGATGGCAAGTGCCGGTATTCTGGGTTTGGGGATCGCATTTGCCGCCCAGAATACGATCGGCAATCTGTTCGGTGCATTCTCCATTCTGGGCAGCAAATTATTCAAGGTGGGCGATTGGATCAAAACAGGCAATGTGGAGGGGATCGTGGAACAGATCGGCTTCAGGAGTGTGAGGATCAGGGCTTTTGAAGGCAGATTGATGGATGTTCCCAACAGAGTCATCGCCGATGCCCAGGTGGAAAATTTCTCCAACAGGGAATACTGGAGAGAACATTTTGTTTTCTCTCTTACCTATCAGACGGACATGAAAAAAATGGAAAGGGCATTGCAGATCCTTGAAGAGATCGGAGAGGATATGGAAGAACTGATGCTGCCGGAAAAGAGAGCATCTTTCACTTTTCTGAATTGTTCCGCAAGTTCACTGGATATTGACGGATATGTCTGGTTCAGAAAAATGTCCTGGTTTGAGATGCGTTCCGCAAGAGGGTGTTTCAACAGAGAAACTGTGAAAAGATTTACAGAAAACGGCATAGAATTTGCCTATCCCACAACCACCGTATATATCGCCCCTTCTTCCGGCGGAGCTTCCCCGGCTGAAAAAGTCATTTCAAAGTCAGAGACACAATGACCGGGTAGTGGTCGGAAGCAAAACCTTCCGGAAATCTTGTATCATCCGTACGGTGGGAATGAACTGTAAAGGAATCAGAGACAAAAATAAAGTCAATGGGATAAGTGAAAGTCTTGCGTCCGTAGGAGTGAAAAGTCTGCACCGGTCCGGTGTGAGGGGTGCGGGAGATCCGGGAGGAATCCTTCAGGAAGAAGGCGGCAGTTTTCCAGGTGGGGGTGTCGGGACGGGAATTGAAATCACCTGTAAGGATGAGAGGAGCATCAGCAGCTTTTTCAGAAGCATGTTTCATCAGTAATTTGATACCGTTGATCCGGGCGTCCTCGCTGTAGTTATCCAGATGGGTATTATAATAGACAAAGGTCTTGCCATTTTTCTTATCCCGGAAAAGTCCCCAGGTGGCAATACGGGGGTGACGGCTGTTCCAGGAACGGAAACCGGGGACATGAGGTTTTTCAGACAGTCCGAAAGTGCCGCTGTCAAGAACTTCAAAACGTTCCTTTTTGTAAAGGATGGCGGAAAATTCCCCCTGATCTTTGAAATCGTTTCTGCCCTTGCCGATGAAAGCATATTGTCCGTCAGCAGTCAGATCATCCAGCTGATTGCGGTATGCCTCCTGAACACCGAAAATATCCAGACGGTTCCGGCGGATGACAGCAAGACAACGGGATTTGCGTTCCTCCCAGGAATGGGGAGTTTTGTAAGGAGGATTGCCCCACTTTTGCCGTTTTCATGACGGAATCTGGAACTCGACATGAAGTCAATCGTATTCATCATCGTAGGCGCACTTGCAATTGCACAGTACAAAATCTTCGAAGCAGCAGAAAAAGCATAATCTATCCCCATAAAACACTCCTAAAGAAAACAGCGGCCTGATGGCCGCTGTTCTCTTTGTTAATCTTTCCTGTATTCCAAAATGTCTCCCGGCTGGCAGTCCAGTGCTTCGCATATTGCTTCCAGGGTGGAGAAGCGTATCGCGGAGATCTTTCCGTTCTTCATTTTTGAAAGGTTGACGTTTGAAACGCCGACCTTTTCAGACAGGTCATTAAGAGACATCTTGCGGTCAGCCATGACTCTGTCCAATCTGAGGATTATCTGTCCCATAAGCCCTCCTTACAAAGTCTCGTCTGACTCGGTCTGCAGTGTCTTGCCGTAATCCAGGATGGCATTGACAGCCCATGCGATGAGAGCGCAGAGTCCGCCAAAAGCCGCACCTGCAGTGAAGCAGAGGAGTACAGCTGTCGCTATGAGAACGAAGGTTACTCTCTTGCGCACTCTATCGGTGAAGGGGGAGGATTCTTTTTCGATCAGCGCAAAGACAGATGA
>JAFVRL010000089.1 GCA_017504325.1 Lentisphaeria bacterium
AATATGAGATCCATATAACCCAGGCTGCGGAAAAGGATTTTATTCTTGTGGATTCTCAAGGCAATATCCTTGTCCCGGCAAATGACTGGGATTATATTCCTTTTGAACAGCAGTACAGGTTTGAATACTGGGAGGATTTTTCCATTTTGCGGTATGCCGCCATGATGCTTTTCACCTGTGCCGCCTCCACAGACAGTTTCCGGTATATCTTTACTGTGGGGAGTTGTTTGTCTGATCATCCTGAAGAAGCTGATCCTGTTGCGTTTTTGCCCTATCCTTACGGAGCAGGCAGAAAATAAGTTTTTTTGTAAAAAAAATGTCCTTTCTTATAAGGGAAACTGTCACTTTCTGTTTGCAATTTTTATACAGGAGTGTTAAGTTATTCTGCGTATGAACTTACGGATCTTATAACAATCAAAAGGAGAAGAATATGGGTTTGGATCTTTTTGGCGGCAGACGCCTGAAAATGGGTATCTGGGGACTTGGCAGAGGCAGTGCTTTTATCAACAGTGCAAGAGCATTGGGGATCGATATCGTTGCCGGATGTGATTTTGACGACCATGTACGTAACAAGTTCCATGAGATCTGCCCGGAAGCAGTGCTTACTGCGGACGAAGATGAATTTTTCAAAATGGATTTTGAGGCTGTTCTTGTTTCCACATACTGTCCCAATCATGCGGCGGATACCATGAAAGCCTTGAGAATGGGCAAACATGTTTTAAGTGAAGTGACCGCCTTTTTTACTCCCGCACAGGGAGTTGCTCTTGTGGAGGAAGTGGAAAAACGGGGACTGGTTTACAACCTTGCGGAAAACTATCCCTTTACCAAGATCAATATGTATCTTGCCCGACTCTATAAACAGGGAATTTTCGGGGAACTTGCCTATGCGGAATTTGATTATGTGCATGGCGGAGTAAATCCCTGTGCCTCCTATCTGGATGGTACTCCTGTTGTTCCCGGTAATCAGCTTCATCACTGGAGAGGCTGGCTGAACTATCACTATTACTGCACACATTCTCTGGGGCCCATTATGATCATTTCCGGTTTGCGGCCTGAAAAAGTGACTGCTTTCCCTGAAGATGTGTTCTGCAAAGGAACTGTTCACGGAAAAGGCAGGAAAGTTGATGGGATCGTTCCCAATCTCTGTGCCTTTGCTCCTTCTCTCATCCAGATGAGCAACGGCAGTGTCGTCCGCAACCTGATGGGCGGAAGTGTGTCCGACAGTCATCAGAAACGCTTTTTCGGTACAAAAGCCGCTTACGATGGAAAATATCTGCATATCGGAGGAGCCGAACGCGGTCCCCGTCTGGATATTGAACCCCAGTGGGATGAAATGGGGGAAGCTGCTGAAAAAGCCGGTCACGGCGGCGGGGACTTCTGGGAACTTTACTACTTTGCAAGACAGATCATTACCGGGGAAAAAGCCCCCTGGGATATTTATGCAGCCTCCGATGTGACCCTTGCGGGTATTCAGGCGTTGCGCAGTGCCCTTAATGACGGCGAACCTATGGAGATCCCGGATTTCCGCAGGAAAGAGGTGCGTGACAAATACCGTAATGATGACTGGATGGCAAAACATATCGATCCCAAAAAGATCTTCCCTGACGATCAGGATACATCCATTACCAATGACTTTGCTTCCTGCTGTAAAGAACTCAGCCCCGCTGTTGTGCTTGTCCGCAGTGCATTGGATGGGATCAAGGTATATGATGCTGTGAAGAAGGAAAACAAAATCATTATCATTGAGAAGGTCAAGGAACTGCGTACGAAACTTGCAGAAATTCAGAATACCTACAAACGGGCAAGAAAGATCGCAGACGCTTATCCTCTCTCCCAGGGCGGGGAAGCTCTGCTGGAAAAACTGGAACTTGGGGAAGAAACAAAGATCATGGATTCTGCCGCCCTTCTCAAAGAATTGGATGACTTCCTGATCCACGCCTGAAAAAACTGAAAAAAAAGCCGGAAGTTTTTTATGGAAACTTCCGGTTTCTTTATGATTCCGAAGGAGTATATATCATGGGACTTATTGCCTGCCCCGGTTCATTTGCCAATATGCCTTCTGCCATACAGAAGGTGGACAGCACAATAAAATTTGTTCTTGAAGTGAAAAATGAGATTTTTCTTCAATACGCTGATACTCTTTGTGTCAAATATATCCGGGATGACTGGCGTATGGCGGATGACCGTGTGGCATTTCTCTCCCCCGGAGCGGAACATCTGTGGCAGAATGTCCCTTTTACCCTCTCCGGCAATATCCTTTCTTTTGAACTGGATCTCAAAGGGGAATATGAACATTGGATCGGAATACGGGCAAGAAAGGATAATGACCTTTATCAGGATGAATATTTCTTTTATACTCTGGAAGAGGATCTTCTTTCTCTGGATGTATTCAAAGGAAATGTCCATTCCCACAGTACCGGTTCCGACGGACTTTTCCCTCCGGAAAAAATGCCTTTTTATATGCGGAAAGCCGGATTCGATTTTACTGCGGTAACAGATCATAAAGTATTTGAACCCACTTTGAAAGCTGTGGAAAGCAGCAAGAAATTTGACAGCGGTCTGCAAGTCTATTACGGCGAAGAGGCGGAAAGTTACGGCGTGGGGATCAATCATATTTTGAGTCTGGGGGCGTCTTCCTCCATAAGCAAATGGGAATATGACCCGGAAAGTGACTTCCGTAAACGGGCGGAAAAGGTGGAAAAGGAACTGCTTGCAGAAGGTGTACCCGGTCACGAGGCAAAGTATGCCGGAGAGTTTGAGGCAATTACTTCCCGTATCAGAGAGGAGGGGGGATTATCTGTATTCTGTCACCCCTACTGGAAACAGAATGCAAGGTATTCTTCCACAACTCTCCTTACGGATATATTGATGAAACGGGGCAATTTCGATGCTCTGGAGCTTGGCAATTTCAATGTGCCCCGTATGGCGTTATGTAATGCAAAGGTCATGGAAGCAGTCAGAAACGGCTTTGCCAAACCTTTTATCGGCAGCAGCGATTATCACGGCAGACCCTCCCATGATCCGTCTGTGGATTATACCGTTATTTTTGCAAAGGATGCCTCTTTTGCCTCTTTCAAAGATGCTGTAATCAATTTCCGTTGTGTGGCGGTGGGCGGCTGTAAAGATGAATTTCCCTTCGGATCTTTCCGGCTGGTGAAATATGCTCTTTTCCTTATGGAGCATTATTTCAAAAAGATCCATGATCCCCTTTGTGCAGAACAGAGGGAGCTTTTGCTGCGGGCGGCAGACGGGGAAGAGGGACTCCTGACCCGCATTGCGGAATTGAAAGAAAAGATCCTTGAAGAACGGAAAAAGTTTTTCGGAAGAACTTAAAAGGACTGTGTAGCAGAAAATGTCTTACGAAGTACCCAAAAGGGCCTGCAATTTCCGCTCAACACGCCTTGTATTCACGCCGCAAAAGATAAAAAAAGTCTATACATGGCAGAATTACCTTTTCGGGGTGATTTTTATTCTCATGGGAATGATCCCTGCCGCCTGCGGATTCCGGGAGGCTGCCCCGCAGAAATATATGCTTATTATTGTGGGCTGTTTGTTTGTGGTTGCTGGGATAGCGGCTCTTATTTATAAGCTGACACGGAAATGTGCTGAAATCGACCTGGAGGAAAAGGCATTTTATCCTGAAGGCAAAGGGAAAGATCCTCTGAATGTGGAAAGAGTTCCTTTGCCGGAACTTGAAAAACTCCATATACAATCCCGGGAGATAAAGGGAAAAGACAGTAATTATATGTGTTATACCCTTTACCTTGTTTTCCGGAACAGGGGAGAGTATATTCTTCTGGATCACGGGGATCTGAAGGGATTTCTGGAAGATGCGGAAAAATTGAGTAAGGTTCTGGGAAAAGAGCTTCCGGAACACTCTTTGCGGGAGGAAAAGAAAAAGCGGGACTGTGAAGGCGGAGGATTTCTTCTGGTATTCGGGCTTGTCTGGTTTCTTTTCTCTTCCATCATGGGCTTTCAGGCTGGAAAACAGTTTTTGCAGAAGGGGGAGTATGCTCCTTTACTGTTTCTTCTGCCTTTTATGCTTATCGGAATTTTTCTGACTGGTTATGGAATAAAACTTTTACGGGATAAAAAGAAATATAATGAGGGGAAAAAATGATCAAACTTATCTCTTTTGACTTTGACGGGACTCTGGCAGACAGTGTGGATTTCTGTCTGGAAGTCTTTGATATCATATTTAAGAAATATATGAAAGAAAAGGCACCTTCCAGAGAAGATATATTCGGCTGTTTCGGCATGAATGAAGAAGGGGTGCTGCGGCATTTCATGGGGAAAGATTACAAAGAAGAATATATGAAGGAATTTGCAGAATATCATAAAGAACTGCATGGGAAAAAGTGTCCGGATGTATTCCCCCATATCCGTGAATTGCTGGATTTTTTGAAGGAAAAAGGAGTGATCCTTACCATTCTTACAGGACGCTCTGCCATGACTGCCAATATTTCTCTGGAATACCTGAAAATAAAGGATTATTTTTCCTTTGTCCAGACCGGAACAAGCAAAACCAATGATAAATCTTTTCTTCTGAAAGAACTTATGGAAAAATATTCCCTTACGGAAAAGGAAGTCCTTTATATCGGTGACGGTGTATCGGATGTAACATCCTCCCGTAAAGCAAACATTGAGTGCCTTTCCGCGGCATGGGCAAAATCCGCCCGTATGGAAGCATTGAAAGAAATCAATTCTTCTCTTCTTTTTACCTCTGTAAAAGAGATGCAGAATTTTCTTGCAGAGCAGTTTTTGAAATAATGATCCTGTAAAAATAAAAAACGGGGAAAAGAAATGTTCTGAACATCTCTTTTCCCCGGAATTTTTTTAACAGGATTTTTTATTCCGCTTATTCAGATTTTTCAGCTTCTTTTTCCTGTTTTTTTGCCTTTTTCTGGATCCTCATCTGGGGGAAGAGCAATACATCGCGGATGGATTCTGCTCCTGTAAGAAGCATGACCATACGGTCAATACCGATTCCCAGACCGCCGGCAGGAGGCTGACCGTGTTCCATGGCTGTCAGGAAGTCTTCATCAATGGCGTCGTCAAGATCTTTGCCTTCCGCCATTGCCTGTTCCACAAAACGCTTTCTCTGTTCAATGGGGTCATTGAGTTCAGAGTAACCGGGACTGATCTCCTGACCGTTGATCTCCAGTTCATATACATCCACTACAGAGGGATCGTCTTCGCATTTCTTTGCCAGCGGCACAAGATAGGCAGGCAGACGGGTGACAAAGGTGGGCTGGATCAGGGTTTCTTCAATGAGTTTATCATAGATCTCATGGGTGATTTCCAGGTCATTCATTTCTTTGGTGACAGGTGCGCCCATTGCCACGGCTTTTTCATATTTTTCGTCGTGGGAAAGTTCATACCAGTCGGCACCGGCTTTTTCTTTAATGAGTTCCGCATAGGGCGCGCGTCTCCAGGGACGGGTGAGGTCGATGACGGTCCCGTTGGGATGTTTGATCTGAAGAGTGCCGCAAACCTTCATGGCGATGGTGGTGAACATTTCTTCAATGAGATCCATCATACCGTTGCAATCGCTGTATGCCTGATAGATCTCAATGGCGGTAAATTCAGGATTGTGCCGTCTGTCAACACCTTCGTTACGGAAGTTGCGGTTGAGTTCAAAGACTTTTTCAAAACCGCCCACCAGAAGTTTTTTAAGGTAAAGTTCAGTGGCGATACGCATATACATGGGGCTGTTCAAGGCATCATAGAAGGTCTTGAACGGATTGGCGGATGCTCCGCCGGGGATCGCCTGGAGCATGGGAGTTTCCACTTCAATAAAGCCTTTATCCATCAAAAATTTGCGTACTTCATGGATGATGGCGGAGCGTTTGAGGAAAACTTCTCTGCTGGCGTCATTGGAGATCAGGTCAAGGTATCTCTGACGGTATCTCTGTTCCACGTCGGTAAGTCCGTGGAATTTTTCAGGCAGGGGACGCAAAGATTTGGAAAGAAGAGTGATCTTGTGGGCTTTCAAGGTAAGTTCGCCGGTTTTCGTGGTGAAAAGCACACCGTCAACGCCGATAAGATCGCCAATATCAAATCTTTTGAAAAGTTTGAATTCCTCTTCCCCCAGTTCCTGTTTGTGAACATAAAGCTGAAGACGGCCGGAGGAGTCTTTCACATCTGCAAAAATAGATTTGCCCATGGCGCGGAAAGCGGTCATTCTTCCGGCGTTTACTTGTTTTCCGCTTTTTTTCAAAAAAGGAACAAGATCAAATTGCTTTCAATTCTTCTACGGCGGCGTGGGCGGTGTTTTGGAGAATTTGGATCTTTTCTTCGGTCAGGGAAAGGTCCTTGCCGTCCAGCTCGTACTTGGGACGGAAGGAGTTGCCCACACAGCTTTGCCCCGTCAGAATTTCAAACCAGACGCAGGCGTTCAGATACTGTCCGCCGCCGATGTCACCGTCGTGAGTAAAGTCATCTTTGATTTGACCTTTCATCATGCGGGTGCAAAGGGTAAAGCGGTCCATTTCGGTGCCCTCCAAGGGGGTGGTAAACAAGGGCAGATCGCGGATTTTTTCCCAAGCGTCACCGGTGGGAACGCCTTCCACACCGTATTCCTTCATCATGTGCAGCATCACGCCTTTTTTTGCCTGATAAATCCGGGTGCGCTGCTCCTTTGTTTTCATTTCAAAGGCGATCTTATACCCGATTTCGTTTGCCCAAACCTGATGCCAGAAATAACGGGCATTTGGGAACTGATTCTTGATTTCCTTGTATAGATTG